>JACQDU010000437.1 GCA_016200955.1 bacterium | reverse complement strand
GCGCGCCGGCTCGACGCCGACGTGATCCCTCCTCTCAGCGACTACGAGCCCTTCTGGAGGAGGAGGGTGCCGTTCGTCTTCCTCACCTGCGGGAGGTCGAGGGTCTACCACACTCCTCTCGACACGCCCGACCTGCTCGACCTCGCGAAGATCGAGGCCACCGCGAGGTTCCTCGCCGCGCTCGCGCGCGACGCCGCCCTTGCGCCCGGGAAGCGCGTTTACGCGGACGCGCGCGACGACGCGGGCACCCTCGCGACGCTCGGGGAGCTCGCCTCGACGCTCGCTCCGTTCTCCCTCGACGCCGAGAGGGCGGAGAAGACCGTGCGCGAGCTCCAGGCCGCTGCGAGGAAGCGCCCGCTCTCGGAGAGGGAGCGTGGCGCGATCTCGAGCCTGATCATCGGCCTGGAAGAAGCCTTCGCGTGACCCATCACGCGGGCCAATGTTAGGATCCGGCTCCCCCGAAACCCAAGGAGATCGCATGAAGCCCTGGACCGTCGCGGCCGCACTCTCTCTCTCGTCTTAGGCCTCTCGTCCCCCGCTCTCGCGCAGCACGGCGAGGTGTCGCAGGAGGAGCTCGTGAAGAAGCGCGACGCGAAGCTCGCGGAAGGCTGGGTGAAGTCGGGCGGCTGGATCACGGACTACGACAAGGCGCTCGAGGAGTCGAAGAAGTCGGGCAAGCTCATCTTCGCTTACTTCACGCGCAGCTACGCTTTTTGACCGCCTTGCGACCAGCTCGAGCGCGGCGCGCTCGTCGACCCGAAGTTCGCCGATTTCGCGAAGAAGTACGTCGTCTTCCTCCACGTGACCTCGCAGGTCAAGACCGACAAGCATCCGAACCTCCTCTCGAAGAAGGGCGGCAGGGGCTTCCCGCACCTCGTCTTCATGGACAAGGACGGCTTCGTGATGGCGACGCACGAGGCCGAGCCGTCGATCGCGAGCTTCGAGGAGACGGCGAAGACGGCCAAGCAGACCCTCGACCAGTACCTCGACCTCAAGAAGAAGGCCGAGTCCGGGGACAAGACCGCGAAGTTCGAGGTCCTCGTGCTCGAGCTCCAGGCCGGCCGCGTGGACCTCGATCAGGCAGACAAGGAGACTCCGGGCCTCGGAACGCTCTCGGACGATCAGAAGAAGAAGCTCGAGGCGGCGCGGTCGAAGGTCGTCGACACGTGGGTCGTCGAGGTGGCCTCGGCGATCGGCTCGGAGGCCGAAGCCCCGGCGGCCGGGAAGAAGTTCATCGAGTGGAAGAAAGCGGGCAAACCCGCTCCCTCGGGTGAGGACGAGGTCGGCGTCTTCTACAGCTTGATCCTCATGGCCGCCAAGGAGACGAAGGACATCGAGACCTACGAGGATGCCTTGAAGGCGCTCAAGAAGAAGTTCGGCTCGAATCCGCAGGCGAAGGACTTCTTCGAGCAGAAGGACAAGGAGCTCGCGGGCCTGAAGGCCGACAAGGCCGGCGGCAAGAAGGACGAGAAGAAGGACGACGGCGGGAAGTAGGTCCTCCGCTTCGACCCCGTCCAGGGGTCCGAGCGCCTTCAAGGACGAGCCGCGCCGGCGACGCCTTGGTAACGCGACCAAGGCGAGATACGATCGTGGGCCACGGAGGCGGCCGTGGACGATCTGCTCCGCTGGCGCGAGGAGTTCCCGATCCTCTCGCGCTGCGTCTACATGATCTCGAACTCGCTCGGCGCCATGCCCCGAGGCGTCTACGAGAAGCTCAAGGAATTCGCCGACCTCTGGGCGACCGAGGGCGTCGTCGCCTGGGAGAAATGGGTCCCTCTCGTCACCGAGACCGGCGACGTCCTCGCCGAGATCCTGGGCGCGCCCAGGGGCACGATCATCCTCCACCAGAACGTCGCAGCGCTCCTCGCGATCGTCGGCTCCGCGCTCGACTTCTCGGGAGGCAAGCGGAAGATCGTCTACACTGCGGGCGAGTTCCCGTCCTGCCACTACTACTGGAAGGCGCAGGAGCGCCTCGGGGCGAAGGTCGAGGTCGTGCCGCTCGCGAAGGACGGCGTCTCCGCCGACATGGAGCGCCTGCTCCAGGCGATCGACGAGCGGACGCTCATCGTGCCGACCTCTCTCGTGCTGTTCCGGTCGGCGGCGATCGTGGACGCGAAGGCCATCATCGAGAAAGCGCACCGCGTCGGCGCCTACGTGCTCCTCGACGCCTACCAGGCGACCGGAACGATCCCGCTCGACGTGACCAAGCTCGGCGTGGACTTCGTGGTCGGCGGGTCGGTCAAGTGGCTCTGCGGCGGCCCGGGAGCGGGCTACCTCTACGTCCGGCCCGACCTGATCTCGCGGCTCGAGCCGGCGGCGTGCGGGTGGTTCTCTCACAGGAAGCCGTTCGACTTCTCCCTCGACGCGATCGACTACGCTCCGAGCATCTGGCGCTTCGTGGGAGGCTCGCCGAACGTGCCCGGGCTCTACTCGGCGCGCTCGGGCTACGAGATCATCCGCAAGATCGGCGTCGAGAAGATCCGCGCGAAGTCGAAGCAGCAGATCGCCCGCCTCGTCGAGCGGGCGCGCGAGATCGGGCTCACGGTGAACACGCCCACCGACCCCGAGAAGCGCGGCGGCACGATCACGGTCGACTTCCAGGGCTCGGACGCCGCGTGCAAGGAGCTCATCAAGCGGAAGTTCATCGTCGACTACCGCCCGAAGGCGGGGATCAGGATCTCGCCGCACTTCTACAACACCGACGAGGAGTGCGACGCGATCATGGACGAGATCAAGAAGATCCGTTCGGGGAAGTGAGCCCTGTTCGGCATCGGCTTCGAGTCCGCGCTCACCCTCACGCTCGCGTTCGCCGCGCTCGTCGGCGCGACGATCGTCTGGTTCCTCAGGTGGCGCGTCTCGCACTCGGGCAAGAGCGCGATCGAGGAAGACCGGCGCTGGAAGGAAGCGGCCTATTCCTTCGGCGAGGGCGTGCACCACGTCGTCTCCTGGGACACGCGAATCCTGCGGCCCTTCGGGCCGTCGACGGCGGTCGAGAGCTTCTCGATGACAGCGCGCTCGAAGGGCTACTTCTGGGTCGAACACCTTGCGTCACCGTGGGAGAGCGAGCGGCCCCTGGGGATTCGCGCTCTCCTGACCGAATCGGGCGGGCTTCCCGCGGCCTTTCTACATTGCTATGGGCGCAAGGGGCATCTCCCTGCCAGGCTCGCCGTCCTCTCTCCTTCTGGTGAAGTGCTGGAAGAAGACTACGCGAGCGAGGACGCCTGCCCGCCCAAGGACCTCGTCGCGCGGCTCGAGGCGCTCGCGCGGAGAGCGCGCTCGGTGAAGAACGAAGACAAGCAGGATAAAGGAAGCGTCCCCGCGTGAGCTCGGAGCCGCCGCTCGGAAGCTTCCAGCGGACCCTCGCGTGGGCTCCCTACGAGGCGCGCTTCCCCGTGAGGTTCGGGAGCTGCGATCCGGCGAAGATCATCTACTTCCCGAACTACTTCGACTTCTTCCACGCGGCCATGGAGGACTTCTTCCGCGACCGGCTCGGGGTCCTCTACCACGTGCTCCTCGCGAAGGAGCGGATCAGCTTCCCGACCGTGCATCTCGAGGTCGACTTCTCCGCGCCGGTCTCCTACGGCGACGAGGTGAGGATCGCGGTCGAGGTCGCGAAGGTCGGGCGCTCGAGCCTCGCCTTCCGCTACACGGGCTACCGCTCCTCCGACGGAGCGCGCGTCGTCGAGTCCACCGCGACGACGGTCTGCACGGACCTCGACAGGTTCGCGAGCGTCCCCTTGCCCGACACTCTCCGTGCCTCGCTCGAGCGGGAGGAACGCGCCGCCAAAGAGGCGAGAGCGAGCTCCAAGAAATGAAGAGGCATCGCGCGTGAGCTTCTCTCCCCCCGTCTTTCCCAAGACGTTCAACATCGCGACCTACTTCCTCGAGCACAACCTCGAGGAAGGGCGGGCCAAGAAGACCGCGATCCTCTACCAGGACGAGAAGATCTCCTACGAGGACGTGGACAAGCGCTCGCGAGCCGCCGCGCGCGTGCTCCGGGAGCTCGGAGTCTCCGTCGAGGACCGCGTGCTCATCGCGATGCCCGACCGGCCGGACTTCGTCTACGCGTGGTTCGGCACGCTCAAGGCGGGAGCGGTCGTCGCCATGGCGAACCCTCTCGTGAGCGCGAGCGACCTCGCGTATTACCTCGACTACACGCGGGCGCGCGCGCTCGTCTGCTCGCACGAGGTCGCCGTCAAGGCGAGGCAGGACATCATCTCCGCGAGGCACCTCCGCGTGGCGCTCGTCGGGAACGACCCGCCCCGGGAGTTCGGCGAGGCGCCGCAGCTCCTCCCGAAGGGCCCGCGCTTCAAGTGGTGGAGGGAGTGCCTCGAGGGCGCCGGAGACGACTTCACGACGGAGCCCACGGACCGCGACGACCCCGCGGTCTGGCTGTTCACGTCGGGCTCGACGGGAAAGCCGAAGGGCGCCGTCCACTTCCATCACGACTTCGCCTTCAACACCGAGTGCTACGCGAAGCGCGTCTGCGGCTACCGCGAGTCCGACGTGACGCTGAGCGTGCCCAAGCTCTTCTTCGGCTACGCGACGGGGACGAACCTCATGTTCCCCTTCGCGGTCGGCGCGACGGCGGCGCTCTTCGAGGAGAGAGCGACGGCGGAGAGCGTCTTCCGGAACGTCGCGAAGCACCGGCCGACGATCCTCACGTCGGTGCCGACCATGATCAACGCCATGCTCTCGGCCCCCGAGAGCGAGCGGCGCGACCTTTCTTCTCTCAGGCTCATGCTCTCGGCGGGAGAGGCGCTCCCCGAGGAGCTCTACAAGCGCTGGAAGTCGACGTACCCCGTCGAGATCCTCGACGGGATCGGCTCGGCGGAGCTCTTCCACATCTACATCTCGAACTCCCCCGACGACGTGAAGCCCGGGAGCCTCGGGAAGCTCGTGCCGGGATACGAGGCGCGCGTCGTTCGCCCGGATGGCACCGACGCGCCCGACGGGGAAGTCGGGACGCTCTGGGTCAAGGGAGACAGCGCGGCCGTCTACTACTGGCAGGACCACGAGAAGTCGAAGCAGGTGCTCCGGGGCGACTGGGTCGTCTCCGGCGACCTGTTCACGCGCGAAGCGGACGGCCGCTTCCGCTACGAGGGGCGGGCGGACGACATGCTCAAGGTCGGCGGCGTCTGGGTCGCGCCGCTCGAGATCGAGAACTGCCTCCTCGAGCACGCGGCCGTCTCCGAGTGCTGCGTGCTCGGCTACGAGGAGGAGGGCCTCGTGAAGCCGCTCGCCGTGATCGTGCCGCGGCCGGGGACGCCGGTCACGCACGAGCTCGCGGACGAGCTCAAGGAGCACGTGAAGAAGCGGCTCCTGCCCTACAAGTATCCGCGCAAGATCGTGTGGCGCTTCGATCCGCTCCCGAAGAACGACCGCGGGAAGACGGACCGGAAGTCGCTCAAGGAAGCTCTCGCGCGGGGCGAGCTCTCGTGATGATGATGAGCGGAGCGCCCACCCCTACCCCGCAAGCGGGGGAGGGAAGAAGGATGAACGACCCGGCACCCGATGCGCTCTCGGTGCTCGAGCTCTCGGCGGCGCCCTGGACGCTCGTCCGGGCGCTCGTCGAGATCGGGAGGAGGCTCGTCGCCTTCCTCCCCGTGGGAGCGCTCGAGGCGCACGGGCCGCACCTGCCTCTCGCGACGGACGCGATCATCGCGCACGAGCTCGCGCTGCGAGCGGCTCACTTCCTGGGAGACGGCGGCACGACCGCGCTCCTCCTGCCCGCGCTCCCCTACGCTCCCGCCGAGTACGCGAGCGGCTTTCAGGGAACGCTCTCGATCCGGCCGGAGACCCTGCGCGCTCTCCTGGTCGACATCGCGCGAGCCGCGGCGGCCCAGGGCATCGCGGGGCTCGTCCTGGTGAACGGCCACCTCGAGCCGGACCACGTGAGGAACCTCCGCCTCGCGGTCGCCGAGGCCCGCGAGGCCGCTCCGGCGCCCCGCTTCGTGCTTGGCCCCGAGTGGACGAGCTCGCGCTACCGTCCTCACTTGCCGGAGGAGTTCTTCAGGGGAGGAGCTCACGCGGGCGGCTACGAGACGTCGCTCGTCCTGGCCGCGGAGCCCGACCTCGTGGACGAGGAGACGCGCGCGTCGCTCCCGCCTCGCTTCCAGGACCTCGCGAAGGCCATGAAGGAAGGCGCGCGCCGCTTCGAGGAGATCGCGCAGGGCGATCAGGCCTACTTCGGCGACCCCGCGAGCGCGAGCGCGAAGGAAGGCGCGCGCGTCCTCGACCTCCTGGCGCGCGAGGTAGCTTCCGAGGTCCGGGAGGCTCTGTCCCGAGCATGAAACGCAAAGGCGCAAGGGCGCAAAGGCGCAGAGGGCCACAGGCCATGGGTCAGGCTCTTTGCGTCTTCGCGTCTTTGCGTCTTCGTGTCCCTGTCTCTCCCCTCCTTTCGATGGCGTGTTCGTGCTGCATGCTCTCGGGATGTGCGTCGGAGTCGCAACGAGAGCCGCAGCTCCAGGTCGAGATCCGGATCTCGAACGCCGCGAGCGAGCCGCGCGCGGTGGACGTGGTCTCTCTCGTGCGCGAGGGGAGCGACGCGACCGTGGACGGTTTCGCCCGGAAGCTCGAGCCCGGCGAGCACGTCGTGGAAGCCGTGAAAGCCGCGGCCTCCGGCACGATCGAGGTGCGCGCCTTCACGACCGGCAAGATGCGCCGCCTCACCTGGAAGTGGTCGAAGACTCTCATGGCCGAGGACGGAAGCGGGGAGATGATCTACTCGTGCGAGATCGACAGATGAGCGCAGCGAATCGGGCGAG
>JACQDU010000436.1 GCA_016200955.1 bacterium | reverse complement strand
GCGCGCGAGCGCCGCGAGGAGGACGCGGTCGGTCTTGAGCTTCTTGAACTCCTCCGAATAGGGAAAGACCATGCCCGTCGTGAACGAGTGCTGGCGCTTCCCGTCCTTGTTCTTCGTGAGGACGGAGACCGTGTAAGCGCCGACCTCCTTCGCGGGGAAGTCGCCCTCGTAGCGGCCGGGGCCGACCTGGCGGAGCGTGACGTTCGTGCGCTCGTCCTTGGGAGAGCGGACGACGCCCTCGACGGAGAGGCCGTCGATGAACTCTCCGTGGTCGTCGACGGCGTCGAGGAGGACCTTGCCCGTCTCTCCCACGACCTTCGTCGCGACCTGGAAGGGGCTCTCGGCCACGTCCTTCGAGACCCAGCGGATCGCCTGCGCCCAGAAGTTCTGGAAGCCGCTCCAGCGGACCCAGCCCTGCGCCCAGCGGTTCGTCGCGTCGGACGTGAACGCGAGCGACTTCCCCGCGCCGTACTGCCAGTGAGCGAGGATCGGCGCTCCCTTGTGGGAGACGAGCGGGACCTCGGCGCGCGGCTTCGGCTCGGTGAGGACGTGGCCTTCGAGCGGCGGGAGCCCGTCGATGCCTTTCAGGACCTCGCTCTTCTGCGCGAAGCGCGGCGTGAAGTGGTCGTTCACGATGAGGGAGCGCCGGACGCGCTGCGTCTCTCTCGTGAAGATCTTGGGAAGCTCCTGGGGGCCGTCTATGAAGTAGCACTTCCCTCCGAGCTCGGAGGCGATCCGCTTCATGGCGTTGTGCTGCGCGCCGTCTCGCCCGTCGTGAGCGCCGAAAGCGACCGTCGAGCACGTGATCCGGCCCTGCTTGTAGGCCGCGAGGACCTCGGGCCTGGGCGGGCTCGGGTCGCCGTCCGAGAGGAGGATCATGTGCTTCACGGCCGCCTGCGCGGGCTTGAGCGAGTCGAGCGCGGACACGAACACGGCGTCGAAGTCCGGCATGTCTCCCGGAGAGAGCTTGTCCGCGAGCGTCTTGAGCGTCGTCTTGTCGATCGCGGGCTGGAGCTTGAAGACCCACTCGACGCCGCCCATCATCCCGTACTGCATGAGCCCGACCTGATCGCGCCGCGAGAGCGTGTCGATGCTCGCCTTGATGACCTGGATCGCCCAGCGGTTCGCGTCCGGCAGCTCGGATGAGTGCATGACGATGACGAGCGCTCCGTTCGGGATCGTCGACTCCTCCTTGATGTCCATGTCCACGGGGAGCGCCTTCTCGACGGGCGTGTCGCGCCAGTCGCCGCACCCGAAGGAGTGCTCGCCGCCGAGCATGACGAGGCCGATCCCCTCGTTCGCGACGGCGAACTCGATCGCCTCGAGCTGTGCCTGGGAGAAGGCGTCGCGCGGCACGTCGTCCAGGATGATCGCGTCGTAGACCTGGAGACCGGATGCCTGCTGCGGGAAGTGCGTGACCGGGATCTTCGTGAGGCTCAGACGCTCGGCCTCGAGCGCTTCCACGAGCGGGCGCGAGATCGCCTCCTCGTCGCCCGCGCGGTGCACGTAGAGGACGGACGACTCGCCCTTCACGAAGACGAAGCCGTTGCCCTCGTTGTTCTGGTAGAGCTTGTCGTCCCTCGAGTCGATGGCGTTCACGACCGCGCTAACGCGGAAGAAGCCGGGCTTCTTCAGGATCATGTCGAACATCTCGACGTTCGCCCCCGCGGTGAGGTCGACCTCGTGCACCTCCACCTGGCTCCCTTCCTGGAAGAGGCTGATGCGGGCCTTCGCGGGCTTGAACGCGTTCGTGACGACGCGGACCTTGAAGGGCTCGCCGATCTTCGCCTCGGCGGGGATCACGAGCTTGTCGACGAGGATCTCGTTCTCGTAGGAGTAGTCGAGCGGCACGACGTCCACGCGCGCTTGCTGGAGCTTCGCTTGCGCGACTCCGGCGCGGGCGTCGCCGATCGTCTCGTTGCCGTCCGTCACGAGGACGATCCGCTTGCGGACGTTCGAGTCGAAGGCCCCGAGCGCGGCCCTGAGCGCGCTCTGAATGTCGGTGTGCTCCCGGGAAATGTAAGACGAGGTCACGAGGACCTCGCTCCCCTTCTCGAGGCTCGTCTCGATGCGGGCGTCTTTCCCGAAGACGATGAGCTTCGCCTTGTCGCGGAGCTTGTCCATGTCCTTCGTGGCGGCGTTGATCACGTCGAGGGCGACGTGCTGCTCCTCCTTCGGTATCGAGAGCGACTGGTCCACGACGAAGATCACCTGGACCGTGTCGAGGACGTCCTTCCACTGGAGCTCGGCGAGAGCGCACGTGAGGAGCAGGATCCCGAGGAGCCTGAGCCCGAGCGCGAGCCGCCTCCTCCACGGGTCGAGCCCGGCGAGCGTTCGCTTCCCCATCCACACCGCGAGGGGCAGCGCGAGGAGAAGGAGCAGGAAGCGCGGGCTCGCGAACGTGAAGGGCATGGTCTAACCCTTGCCCCCGGCCGCGAGCACGGCGCGTCGATCGAGCTCGTAGATCCGGTCGTTCAGCGAGTCGAGCACGAGGAGGCGTCCCTCGGGCGCGAGGGCCATTCCCCACGGGCAGGCGATCTCTCCCTCGCCCCGCCCTGCCCTGCCCCACTGAGCGAGCGGCTTTCCCTCGCGCGTGAAGGCCTGGATCCGGTGGTTCCCGAACTCCGCGACCCAGACGACGTCGCCGTCGAGCAGGACGTCGTAAGGATACTTGAACCTTCCCGGGTCCGAGCCGAGCCCGCCCCAGAGACGGAGAGGCTTCCCGTCCCATGAGAGCACCTGGATCCGGTGGTTCACGGAGTCCGCGACGTAGAGCTCGCCGCGCGCCGTGTCCGCGGCGACCTTCATGGGGCGCTGGAAGTTCCCCGCCTCGATCCCGAAGCGCCCGAAGGTGGAGAGCGGCTCGTTCTCTCCCTTCCAGATCTGGACGCGCGCGATGTCGTCGGCGTAGTCGGCGGTGATGATCCGCCCGTCTCCCGTCTCCTTCGTGTCTCTCAGGAAGCAGAACTGGCCCGGCCGGGAGCCCGGGGCGCCCCACGCTCTCTCGAGCACGAGGTCGGGCGAGTAGACGAGCACGCGAGCGTAGTGCGTGTCCGAGACCCAGAGCTCGCCGTTCGCCGCGACCGAGAGGCCCGTCGGCCGGCCTCGCGCGATCTCGGGCGTGCGCACGACCGCCCTCACGTGAAGGTCCTTGTCGAGCTTCTGGATCCGGCCTTCCTTGTCGACGACGTAGAAGACGGAGCCGTCCTTCGCCGCGGCGATCGCCATCGGGTAAGCGAGCTCTCCCGGGTTCGTTCCCGGCTTCCCGATCACGCGGATGATGGCCGGATCCTTGCGCTCGCCGACCGGCGTGGGAGGAGGCGGCGCCACGTCGCACGCGATCGGCCGCGCGCATTCGGGCATGGGATCCGGGAGAGGAAACGGCTCGCCGGCGATCGCGTTCGCCTTCGCGATGGGCTTCGCCACGTCCGGCCCGGGCGTGCTCGGGACCTCGGCCGGCGCCGGCACGGGCGTCTTCGCGGGCTCTCCCGCTCCGGGAGTCGCGCTCGTCGGGGGAGCGCCGTCACCTAGGGGCTCGCGCGCGCTCCCGGGAGCGGGAGCGCTCGCGGTCTTCGGGCGAGCCGGCTCGTCGCAGCCGAGGGCGAGGAGCGCCGAGAGCGCCGCGCACCCGAGCGCCCCCAGCGGGCGAGCGCTCCGTGCCAAGAAGGGTCGCTCGCGAAGGGTGCGCAGATGGTCCTCCGCTACTTGCGCTCGGGAGTGAGGCTGTCGAAGTAATCGCGGACGTACTTCTTGTAACCCGTCGGGATCCGGCTCTTGTCGAGCGCCTCGGTCTCCTTGACCTTGGCGGCGTTCGTCACGTCGGCCCACTCCGCGGTCGACTTCCCTTTGAGCGGAGTGCCGCCCTTCGTGAAGAACGAGCCGACGATCTTTCCCTGGCCGACTTTCCCGCGCACGCGGTCGGCCTTGAACGTCGCGTCCGACTCCTCGCCCACGGGCCTCTGGCCCTGAGCCTGGCCCTGGCCGCCCGGAGGTGCCGGCCCGCCGGGATTCTGGCCGCCCGGAGGGTTCTGCCCGCCAGGGTTGTTCGGGTTCTGCTGTTGCTGCTGCTGCTTCTGGGCCTTGTCTCGCTTGCCGCGGCAGCACGGGCAGCCCTCTTCTTGACTATGACCGGGCTGTTGCCCCGGCTGCTGACCGGGCTGTTGCCCCGGCTGCTGACCGGGCTGTTGCCCCGGCTGTTG
>JACQDU010000435.1 GCA_016200955.1 bacterium | reverse complement strand
TGCGCGCGTGATCCTGGACCTCTGACCGCGCGGCGGGCCTTACTGGCCGAGGCGGACTGCGCCTTCCGGCGGAGCGCCGGTCGTCGGGTCGGGCACGGGGACATCCTTCGCGTCGCGGCCGACCTGGATGTAGAAGACGAACCCGTCCTGGTTCGTGTAGAAGACGCGACTCCCCGTCGTGCCCGGGAGCGCCGGGCGCGCCATCGCCCAGAAGACCTTCTCGGGGTCTGTGCCGGGCTGGCACGTGAAGAAGTAGCCTTGCTTGACGCCGCCCGCGAGCACGGTGTCGACGAGCCCCGTCTCTCCGAGCTGGGCGAGCGTGCCGTAGTCGAGCTTCCCGTTCTGGTCCTTGTCGCCTTCCTTGAAGAGCATCTCCATCGTCGAGATCGTCTTGAGCGAGCCGATCGCGGCCATCTCGTTCCCGCGCTGCCGCGCCGAGATGAGGTTCGGGATCGCGATCGCGGCGACGATCCCGACGACGCAGACGAGCCCGAGGCAGCCCACGGCCACGATCGCGAGGATCAGGATCCAGGACATGCCCTTCTTGGGCGGCGCGCCGCCTTGCGCAGGTCCGTTCGGGTCGACGTAGTCGTTGCCCATGGCCTAACCCATCTGCGTCCGGAACCACGCGAGCGTCTCGCGCAGCCCCTCGTCGAGGCCGACCTTGGGCTCGACCTTGAGGATCTCCCGCTGGAGCGTGATGTCGGGGACGCGGCGCGGGATGTCCTCGTAGGAGCTCCCGTAGATCTCCTCCTGCTTGACGAACTTCACGCGGGAGCCCTTGCCGGCGATCTTCGCCATGCGCTCGGCGATCTCGAGGACGGTCGTCTCCTTGTCGGTGCCTATGTTGATCGCCTTCCCGACCGCGCGCGGCTCGAAGCCCGCCGCCGCGAGAGCGCGGCAAGCGTCCGAGACGTAAGTGAACGCGCGCGTCTGCTTCCCGTCGCCGATCACGGTCACGTCTTCTCCGCGAAGCGCCTGGCCGGCGAAGATCGAGATGACTCGCCCGACGTCGGCGCGGTCGAGGCGAGGGCCGTAGACGTTGAAGAAGCGCACGACGACCACGGGCAGGTCGAACTTCTTGTGGAAGGCGAAGCAGAAGTGCTCGCCGATCGCCTTCGAGGTCGAGTAGCACCAGCGGTCGATCTGCGTCGAGCCGAGGACGCGGTCGTCGTCCTCCTTCCACGGCACCTTGGGGTTCCTCCCGTAGACCTCGGAGGTCGAGGAGAAGACGAGGCGCTTCTCGTAGAGCTGGGCCGCGTGGAGCACGCGCTGCAGCCCGTTCACGTTGACGTTGAGGACCTTGTAGGGGTCGCCCACGTAGTGCTCGACGCCCACGACCGCCGCGAGGTGGTAGACGACGTCCACGCGCCGGACGAGCGAGTCGACGACGTCGCGGTCGAGCACGTCCGCCTCGATGTAGCGGAACTTCGGGTTGTCTTTCAGGTGCTTCACCTTCGTGAGAGGCGCCATGTCGAGCGCGATGATCTCGTGCCCCTGCGCGATCAAGAGGTCCGCGAGGTGAGACCCGAGGAATCCGCCGCCGCCCGTGATCAGTACTTTCGCCATCGAGTCGGCCCCTTCCTTCGGAGACGCGTGTGTTTCACTTGTCACTGGGCACGGGGCACTCGGCACCGAGATTTGAATGACCCGTGCCCGGTGCCCAGTGACCAGCAGTGCCCAACGAAGCCAATCTTCCGGTCACGCCTTCGGCTCTGCTGTCTTTTCCTTCTCGTGCGAAGGAGCCCGTTCTCCTTCATGAGAGGTGCCGTTCCCACCCGCCGCCGCCGTCGTCGTCGACAACTTCTCCCCCGGCTCCGCGTGCTCGGAGCGCTGGCTCCAGACCTTGCGCACGAGGTAGCGCGGACGGCGCCGGACCTCGGTGTAGATCCGGCCGACGTATTCTCCCAGGATCGCGATCCCGACGAACTGGACGCCGACCACGAAGAAGAGGAGCGCGAACAGGGTGAAGATCCCTTGCTCGGCCTTGAGCTCCTCGAGCGTGACGTGGAAGAACGCCGGGAACAGACGGCGCAGGCCCAGGAAGATGCCGAACAGCACCGAGCCGGTCGCGACGACGACTCCGCTCCCCATGATTCCCTGGAGCGGGACCGTCGAGAAGCCCGTCATGAGGTCGAACTGGAGCTTCACGAGCTTGCGGAAGGGGTACTTCGACTCTCCCGCCGAGCGCGCCGCGTGAGCGACCTCGACCTCGGTGACCTTCCCCGCGAGCTGGTTCGCGAGGGCGGGGATGAAGCTCGTGACCTCGCTCGCGTTCGCCATGCGCTTCGCGACCGGGCGACGATACGCGCGGAGCATGCACCCGTAGTCGTGGAGCATGACTCCCGTGGCCCGGCGGATCATGGCGTTCACGATCCGGGAGGGGATCTTCCTGAACAGGGAGTCCTCTCGCTTCGCGCGCCAGCCACCGACGACGTCATAACCCTCGTCGATCTTCGCCAGGAGCTTCGGGATCTCCTCGGGAGGGTTCTGGAGGTCGGCGTCGAGCGTCACGACGACCTCTCCGCGAGAGGCAGCGAGCGCGGCGAAGATCGCCGAGTGCTGCCCGCTGTTCCGCGCGAGCTCGATCACGCGCACGTTCGGTCGGGAGAAGGCCGCTTGTTTGAGCAGCTCGAGCGTGCGGTCGCGCGAGCCGTCGTCGACGAAGATCACCTCGAACGTCCGCCCGAGCTTCTCGAGCGAGGAGAACAGGCGCGAGGTCAGCGCCGGGATGTTGAGCTCCTCGTTGTAGCAGGGGATGACCACGGAGACCTGAGGGCGAGCTTTCCGGCGACGCAGGCGCTCGCTCGGCGTCGGACGCGCGCGTGCCGGCTGGCTGCTCGAATCCTGCGGCAATCTCTCCTCCCGGAAAGTCCCTGCGGGGGGTCGGACGATAACATACGGTGGCAGCGGCGGAGGAGGGAGAACCCGTGAGAGCTTGCTTCATCCGCGAGTTCGGCGGGACGGACAAGGTGCAGGTAGGCGACGTGAAGCTTCCCGTGCCCGCGAACGGCGAGGCGCTCGTGCGCGTGCGCGCCGCTTCTCTCAATCATCTCGACCTCTGGGTCCTCAAGGGAAGACCGGGCATGAAGCTCGAGGGCGAGCACGTGCTCGGGAGCGATGCCTCGGGCACCGTCGTCGCCCTCGGAGACGGCGCTCATGGCTTCGCCGTCAACGACGAGGTCCTGCTCAACCCGGGCCTCTCGTGCGGGTGCTGCGAGCGCTGCCGCGAGGGCGAGACGAGCCTCTGCGAGAAGTTCTCTCTCGTGGGAGTCTCGCGCGCGGGGACCTTCGCGGAGCTCGTGACGGTCCCCGTCGAGTGTCTCTGGCGTAAGCCGTCTCACCTGTCGTTCGAGGAAGCCGCGTGCGTCGGGATCGCTTACCTGACCGCCTGGCGGATGCTGTTCACGAGAGCCCGGCTCAAGGCGGGCGAGACCGTCCTGATCCACGGGATCGGCGGCGGCGTCGCCACGGCCGCGCTCCAGCTCGTCCGGCTCGCGGGAGGCGACGCGATCGTCACGTCGTCTTCCCTGGAGAAGCTCGCGAGGGCGCGCTCGCTCGGTGCGGCGGCGGGGATCGACTACAAGAAGGACGACGTCGCCAAACGAGCCAAGGAGCTCACGGGAGCGCGAGGCGTCGATGTCGTCTTCGACACCGTCGGCGCCGCGACGCTCGCTCAGAGCCAGGGTGCGGTGAGGCGCGGGGGCCGGATCGTCACGTGCGGCGTCACGGGGGGCGTGAAGGGCGAGATCGATGTGCGGGAGCTCTACTGGAACCAGGTCGAGCTCATAGGCTCCACCATGGGGACTCCCGGGGAGATGAGGCTTCTCATGAGGGCCGTCGAGAGCAATCGGTTGAAGCCGGTGATCGACACGGTGAGGCCTCTCTCGGAGGGGAAGGCGGCGCTCGAGCAGATGGAGCGAGGGGCTCAGCTCGGGAAGCTCGTTCTCAAGGTGAGCTGAGTTGGGGCACACGCCTCCTTTCGGCGCGCCACGCTCATCTCTCTCTTCGGAGCACGGAGCGACGAGCTGCACGAGTTCGGCTTCTCTCCGCGGAAGATGCCCGCTCCCCTCATGGCCGAGAAGCGACTCGTCAAGGCCGCGAAGCTGCGAGAGACCCGGAAGCTCCGCCACACGATGGGCCGCCGCCAGAAGGAGAAGATCAAGGCGACGGGCCCCGTCGTCGTGAGCGTCTCCTTCGACCACGCAGCTCCCGTCGCGCCGCTCCGGTCGTCCTCGCGCCCGGGCCTGGATCTCCTCCCGGGAACCGGAACCTCCACGCGAGCGCGCGACGAGACGACCGGCAGTTGACGCGGCGACGGATCCTCAGAGGAAGCGTCGCGAGGCGCGTTCCTTCATGCGCTCGATGAGGACATCGAGCCCGCGGTCGAGGATCGGGTCCTTCCCGTTCCTGAACTCGAGCGAGCCTTGATCGACCGGGACGTCGGGCTCGACTCCCTTGCCCTCGAGGTTCTCGCCCCTCGTCATGCGCTTCACGTCCATGACGGGGTGCATGAGGATCGAGCCGTCGAACAGCTTCTTGAAGGTGCAGCCGATCACGGCGCCGGCGGAGCGCTCGCCGACGATCTTGCCGAGGCCGCGCTCCTTCCAGGCCCACGCGAAGATCTCCTTCGCGCTGCGAGTCCCGTGGTCCTGGAGCACGACGACGGGCTTCTTCCAGCCCGCGTCCTTCCCCGAGAAGACCGAGAGCGCGGAGAACATGACGTCGGACCGCCCGCCCCTCCCGCGCACGTCGAGGACGAGGCCGTCGGCTCCCGCAAGCTCGTTCTCGAGCGCCTTCCTGAGGAGAGCGACGATCCCCGGGTTCATGAAGTGCCAG
>JACQDU010000033.1 GCA_016200955.1 bacterium | reverse complement strand
GGCGTCGCGGGCCTTCTCGCGCTCGCATCGGCGCTCAAGGCGGCTCCGCTCAAGCACACCGTTCTCCTCGTGGCGTTCGGGGGAGAGGAGATGGGCCTCCTCGGGAGCGCTCACTTCGTGAAGCACCCGACCATCGCGCGCGAGCGGATCGAAGCGATGCTGAACATGGACATGATCGGCCGCCTCGGGAAGGAAGCTCTCGTCGTGGGAGGCTTCGGGACCGCGAAGGAGTGGCCGTCGGTCGTCGAGAAGGCGGCGAAGGCCGTCGGTCTCGACGTGGCTCCCTCTCGCGACGGCTTCGGGCCGTCCGATCACGCGAGCTTCTACGCGAAGGACGTCCCCGTCCTCTTCCTGTTCACGAGGAGCCACTCGGATTACCACAAGCCCTCGGACACCGCCGACAAGATCGACGCCCCCGGCATGGAGCGCGTCGCGCGCTTCGCTCTCGCGGCGCTCCATGGAATGGACGACCTCAAGGCGCGACCGACGTTCCAGAAGGTCGGGAGCGACCCTCACGCGCAGGGCCAGGTCGTGACGGGCGAGCGCGGGGTGTGGTTCGGGAGCATCCCCGACTACTCGGCGGGCGAGGACTCGACGGACGGCGTCCTCCTCTCGGGCGTGCGGCCGGGGAGCCCCGCGGAGAAGGCGGGCGTCAAGGCCGGGGACAAGATCGTCGAGTTCGACGGGAAGGCGATCAAGAACATCTACGACTTCACTTACGCGATCAAGGGGGCGAAGGTCGGGAAGACAGTGAAGGTCGTCGTCACGAGAGACGGCAAGCAAATCTCGCTCGAGGCAACTCTGGTCGAGCGATAACCGAGCGCCGCTTCACGAGAGTCGATCCACGTTTCAGCGGCGGAGACGCGCCATCGAGTTACCTTGAGGCTGGGACTCTCTCTCGAAGATCGGCGAAGTGCGCTGCAAGAAGGTCTTCTTCCACGGAGACGCCGACCGGGTGATCCCCTTCGAGCACGGCGAGCGTCTCTTCCTCGCGGCGGCCGAGCCGAAGCGCTTTCACCGCGTGCCGGGAGAGGGGCACAACACGATCCTGGGCAGGATCCTCCCGGACCTCGCCCGCTTCGCCGACGAAGTCGCGACCGAGAAGTGAGCGAGCTCAGCCCGCGATCTCGGAGAGGAAGCTCTTGCCCACGGGGATCGCGAGGCCGAAGTTCTCGGCGATGGTCTGCCCGAGGTCCGCGAAGCTCCCGCGCACTCCCAGGTCCACGGGCCGGACGTTCTTCCCGAAGGCGACGATCGGAACGTGCTCGCGCGTGTGGTCGGTGCCGCGGAAGGTGGGGTCGTTCCCGTGATCGGCCGTCACGAAGACGGCGTCGCGCGGAGAGAGCGCGGCGGCGAGCTCGGGGACCGCGCGGTCGAGCTCCTCGAGCGCGCCCTTGTATCCCTTGGGGTCGCGGCGGTGCCCGTAGAGCATGTCGAAGTCGACGAGGTTCGTGAAGACGATCGCTTCCTTGCCGCGGGCGCGCACGAGCTCGATCGTGCGAGCGATCCCGTCCGCGTTCGAGACGGTCGAGCTCGCGCGCCCGATCCCCTGGCCGTCGAAGATGTCGCGGATCTTCCCGACGCTCACGACTTCTTCGCCTTTCTTCGAGAGCAGGTCGAGGAGCGTGCCCGCGGGAGGCGCGACGGCGTAGTCGTGCCGCCGCGGAGTCCGCTGGAAGCCGGTCCCTGCGCTCCCGGTGAAGGGGCGAGCGATCACGCGGGCGACCCGGTGCTCGCCCGTGAGGAGGCCGCGCGCCTTCTCGCAGATCCGGTAGAGCTCGGCGAGAGGGATCGTCTCCTCGTGCGCGGCGACCTGGAAGACGGAGTCGGCGCTCGTGTAGACGATCGGCTTTCCCGTCCTCACGTGCTCGGCGCCGAGCTTCTCGATGATGTCGGTGCCGCTCGCGACCGTGTTTCCGAGCACGCCGCGGCCGATCGCTCTCTCGAAGCGTTCGATGAGGTCGCGAGGAAAGCCCTCCGGGTAAGTCGGGAAGGCTTGCTCCGAGACGACGCCGATCATCTCCCAGTGACCGACGAGCGTGTCCTTCCCGTTCGAGAGCTCGCTCATGCGGCCGCTCGCTCCCGTGAACTTCCCGTCGTTCGAGTCGATCCCTCGCACGAAGCGCCCGAGGCCGAGCCGCGAGAGCGCAGGCATCTTGAGCCCCACGGAGTCGCGGATGTGCCCGAGCGTGTCCGCTCCCTCGTCGCCGAAGCGCGCGGCGTCCGGGAGCGCGCCCGCTCCCACGGAGTCGAGGACGATCACGACGGCTCGATCGAAGAGCTTGCCCCGCGCCACTCCGCTCTCCTCCTGTCCGGGAAAAGAGTAACCACGAAGACACGAAGGCACGAAGAGAGTAATGGAGAATCTCAGCTCGGATCGACGGCTTCGTCCGCGCCCAGCTCGCGCGAGTCTTCCTCGGAGGCGAGCCCGTACTTCTTCAAGCGCCGGAGGAGCGAGCGGCGGTTGATCTTGAGCATGGCCGCCGCTCTCGTGCGGTTGCCGTTCGTCTGCTTGAGGGCGTTCGCGATCTCCTCACGCTCGACCTGCTCGACGGCGGTGTCGAGAGGGCGCACGGGACGGAAGGCCGCCGGAGCCTTCTCGATCTCGGCGGCGAACTCCGGGTCCTCGGCGAGGACGTCCCACGTGATGACCTCGCCCGAGAGGTGAGCGGCGCGCGTCATGACGTTGTCGAGCTGCCGGACGTTCCCGGGCCAGGGGTGCTCGGTCAGGCGCTTCATGATCCTGGGGTCGCGGCGGTCGAGGACCTTGGGGCGCTCGCCGCGCGCGCGGGCCGTCTTCTTGAGGAAGTGATCGACGAGGTAAGGCACGTCCTCGGGCCTGTCGCGCAAGGGAGGGAGGTCCACCTTGACGACGTTCAGCCGGTGATAGAGGTCCTCGCGGAAGCGTCCCTCGGCGACTTCCTGCGCGAGGTCTCGGTTCGTGGCGCACACGATCCTCACGTCGACCTTCACCGGAGTCGAGGTCCCGAGCGGCTGGACCTCGCCCTCCTGGAGGACTCGCAGGAGCTTCTTCTGCATCTCGAGGTCCATCTCGCCGATCTCGTCCAGGAAGAGCGTGCTCCCGCTCGCGATCTCGAAGAGACCCTTCTTGTACTTGTCGGCTCCCGTGAAGGCTCCCTTCTCGTAGCCGAAGAGCTCGCTCTCGAGGAGGCTCGGAGCGATCGCGGCGCAGTTCTGCGCGTAGAAGCGGCGCTTCTTGCGCGGGCCGTTGTCGTGGATCGCGCGCGCGATGAGCTCCTTGCCCGTGCCGGTTCCTCCTCCGATCAGGACGGGGACGTTCAGGTGAATGATCTTGTCGAGGCGGCGGAAGATCTCGAACATGCGCGGCGAGCGCGTGACGATCTCCTTGTAGGCGTACTTGAAGCCGCGAGGATCGGCGGCGGGCTCGCTCTCCTGACCCTCGCCGGGAGGAGTCCCGAGAGCCGCCTCGATGAGAGCGCGCCCCCGGTCGCGCTCGAGCTCGCCCCGGAGCCGCGCGCGCGCGAGGTCGCAGGCGACCCGGAGCGCCCGCATGGCCGTTCCGTCGGGCTCTCCGTGAGAGACGGGGTCGGGCCCGAGCCCGAGCACTCCGAGCACGTCGGATTCCTTGTCGCTCTTGTCGCGGAGGGCGAAGCAGTAGAGCGGAGGGTTCCCCGCCTCGGTCTTGACCGCGATCGCTCCCTCGGGCGGAGGGCCGCCGGTCTGCTCGGGAGGCGGAGTCTCGCGCACTCCCGCGCTCACCTCGCGCAGGGCGGACTCGACGCGATGGAGGACGCGAGCTTGCTGGAGCGGGTCGAGCACCTTCCCGTCGCGCTCTCTCCCGAACAACCAGCGCAGCGCGAGGCCCGTCTCTCCCTCGCTCTGGGCGACGAACGCCGAGCGCGCCGGGTAAGCCGCGAAGGCGAGGTCGACGATCAGGGGAGCCGCGCGGGAGAGATCCTCTCCCTCGGCGAAGCTCGCCGCGATCTTTCCCAGGGAAGCGAGGGCATCCTCGGCTCTCATGCGAGCGCGCTAGCGCGCGCGAACCGCCTCCTGCTTGCTCTGCGTGGCCAGGACCGCGCTCATGCCGCCCGGGACCTTCTGCCAGTCCTTCAGGAACTGCTCGAGCCCGAGGTCCGTGAGCGGGTGCTTGATCATGTCCTCGAGGATCTTCCACGGGATCGTCGCCACGTCGGCTCCCATGATCCCCGCGTCGCGCACGTGGAGCGGGTGGCGCACGCTCGCGACGAGGATCTCGGTCGGGAAGGCGTAGTTGTCGTAGATCTTCCTGATCTCGGAGACGATCGCCATGCCCTCGTGCCCGCGGTCGTCGAGGCGCCCGACGAAGGGCGAGATGTAAGCCGCCCCCGCCTTCGCCGCGAGGAGCGCCTGCGTCGCGGAGAAGCAGAGCGTCACGTTGACCGGCGTCCCCTCGCTGGCGAGGACCTTCGTCGCTTTCAGTCCTTCCTTGATGAGAGGGATCTTCACGACGACGTTCTTCCCGAGCTTCCTGAGCTCGCGCCCTTCGCGGAGCATTCCCGCGCAATCGGTCGCCGTCACCTCGAGGCTCACGGGACCCGGCACGATCGCGAGGATCTCGTCGATCACCTCGCGGAACGACTTCCCCGTCTTCGCCACGAGCGACGGGTTCGTCGTCACCCCGTCGAGCATGCCGAGGTCGAGCGCGTCCTTGATCTCCGTGATGAGAGCCGTGTCGAGGAAGAACTTCATGGAAGCCTCCTTCGTGGGCGGGCCCCGTTCCCGCCGATCCGCGCATCATAAAGGATGGGGCCGACCGGCCGCGACGGGGCTCAGTCAACGACGTGGTCCCGGTTCAGCTCCACGAAACGCCGCGCATACTCGGGATTCGCGAGCTTCACGTCGAGCACGTGACCTCGCGCAAGGAGGTGCTTGCCCACCTTTGAGGAGCCTGACGCCCGAGCCGAACGTGACGGCGCCTACGGGACCTCGCGATCCCCACCAGGCGACGAGATACCAAAGGTAGGCTGCGGGGATCAACGCAAGCGAGCCGATCGCGATCGTGTATCCCCACGGCGGATGCCTCAAGAGAACTCCCAGACCGACGAGCGGGGCCAGGGCGTGGCCTCACGAGAGCAGACTCCGAAGGAATCTAGCGGAAGGCGCTCGCCCGCGTCGAGGAGCGCGACAACCGCAGTCTCGAGCTAGACTCTCCCCATGCCCCTCGAGCTCGACGCCCACGGACTTCGCGCTTACGTGCTGGGCTCGCTCCACGTGAGAGGCTCGGCTCACGTGGACGTCGCGGCCCGCTGTCGCCGCGCGCTCCGGTGGTACCGCGAGGTCGTGGGTCGAGGCGCGAGGCCCGTCCTGTTCTCGCTCGTCTACGACGTGGGCTTCCTCCTGTTGGAAGGCGACGCGTTCCCGTTCCGCTCGCTCGTGGACCTCGCGTCCTGGGAGCCGGACGAGCGCGAGGTCCGTCTCGCGTACGAGAACCGCTTCCTGAACATGCTGCTGCGCGACGCGAGCGTCCAGAGAGCGTGCGAGGCGATCGCGAAGGACCCTTCGCGAGATGAGCTCGTCTCGCGCGCGATCGCCGTCGCGCTCGCCGCCCTCCTCGAGGCCGACGAGGACGAGGCCATGCCCCGGATCAACCCGGTGCTCCTCCGGGAGCTCGCGCCGCGAGGGCACGTCGAGCCCGAGCAGGAGTCGCAGCGCTGGGAGGAGATCGCCGGCCGCGAGCGGTCTCACCTGCTCCTCCTCGCGCACTCCCTCGACCAGATCCTCGCGCGGGCGAGCGACCGGCCCGTCTTCGGAGCCGACGACCTCGCGGAGTTCGAGCACTGGAGCGCTTACCGGCGAGCGGCGCAGCGGCTCATGGGCCGCCGGATCGCGGCGCGCGCGGCGAGCCTTCCGCCGTTCGACCCGCGCCGCGCTCGCGTGCGCGAGGACGCCGATCAGGAGACGGAGCTCCCCGACGCCGGCTATTACCCCGAGGGCGGCTTCTCCGAGCTCGCGAACCGCGGCTCTCTCGAGAACCTCGTGCCCTCGGAGCTCATCTATCTCGGAGAGGACGCCTTCGAGGCGAAGGGCGCGCCCGACCTGTTCGCCGTCCGCTACCTCGAGCGCGAGGCTCTCTTCTACAAGAGAGACTCGGGCCAGCTCCAGCGCGTCCGGCGCACCGTGCACGTTGCGATCGCGCCCGAGCAAGGGCTCAGGCTCAAGCTTCCGTGGCACCCGGATTCTCTCGCCGTCGTCCTCTACGGGCTCTTCGTGCGCCTCGCTCTCGACCTCGACCGCGTCTTTCCGAGAGACGCGCTCCGAGTCGAGCTGCACCTCGTCGCGGACGGCACCGTCGCCCAGGAGCGCGCACGCGAGGACCAGGAGCTCCTGCGAGTCCTCCTGCGACACGAAGTCGCTCGCGGGAGCGCGGCGGTCTCCGTCGCGAGCCCGGGCTTCGACCTGCGCGCTCTCGGGGAGCGTGCGCGCCGAGTCTACGGGATCGCCGTGCAAGCGGGCGACGCCACGCCCGCGGGTCTTCCCGAGACGAGCGCTCCGGCGCTCCCGCCGGGAACGACGCCGCCCAGGCTGTCGATCCTGAAGGTCGGCGGAGCGCCGCCGCCTCCTCCGATCCTTCCGAGGAGAGAGAAGGATGCCGCGCCGCCCGTCTTCCTGCCGACGCAGGGAGATCTCTCCGAGCCTCTCGTCGCCGCGCGCGACGACCTCGTCGCCGAGATCGTCGGCACGCGCACCGCGTCGCCGAGCTGAGCGGCTCTCGTGACCCGAGCGATCGAGAGCGACCTCACGGGACGCACCTGCGTCGTCACCGGCGCGAGCGCCGGGATCGGGAAAGTGGTCGCGGGCAACCTCGCGCGCGCCGGCGCGACCGTCGTCCTCGCTTGCCGGAGCCCCGATCGCGGGAGAGCCGCGCTCGACCTCGTCGTGAAGGATGCGAAGAACGCCGCGAGCGTCTCGCTCGAGCTGGTCGATCTCGGGAGCCAGGCAAGGGTCCGCGACTTCGCGCGCGCTCTCCTCGCGAAGCACGCGAAGATCGACGTGCTCGTGAACAACGCGGGCGTCTGGCTTCCGTCGCGGGAGACGAGCCCGGACGGCTTCGAGCTCACGTGGGCGACGAACGCTCTCGGGTATCACCTGCTGACGAACCTTCTCCTCCCGGCGCTCAAGGCCGCGGGGAAGGCGAGGATCGTGAACGTCGCCTCGACTCTCGCGGGAGGCCTCGATCTCGACGACCTCGACTGGCAGAAGCGCGGTTACGACGGGAAGGACGCCTACGCGCAGACGAAGCAAGCGAACCGCATGCTCACGTGGGCCCTCGCCGAGCGGCTCGCGGGCAAGGGAGTCACGGCGAACGCCGCTCACCCGGGGTTCGTGCGCTCGGAGCTCTTCCGTCGCGGGAGCGGCCTCGTCGGGCTCGTCGTCTCGACCGCAGCTTTCCTCGCGGCGAAGTCGGTCGAGAAGGGAGCCGACACTCCCACGTGGCTCGCCGCGAGCCCCGAGGTCGAGGGCGTGAGCGGGAAGCTCTTCGCCGATCGCCGCGAGCTCAAGTGCGGCTTCCGCGACCCTGTTCAGATCGAGGCTCTCTGGGAGACGTGCGAGCGCATGACGGCGGTTCGCTCGTAGGTCGTCAGCGATAGAGAGCGCGCGCCGCTTCGTCGGCCGCTCGCCGGTCGCCGCGCTCGAGAGCACGCGCGACGGGCTCGACGCGAGCGAGGTCCCGGGAGACGAGCGCTCGCGGCCACGGGATCTCGCGGGCGAGAGCGACGCTCACGTCGACTCCGACGCCCCGCCGCTTCGCGCGCGCGAGGAGCCACTCCGCGAGAGGAGCCGTGCAGAGGAGAGCCGCGGCGAGCCTCGCGCTCGCGGCGTCGGCGGTGCGGAGGACGAGCACGCTCTCTCCCACGACGAGGTCTCTCTCGACGTAGCACGCTCGCGGACGCGCGAACATGCGGGGGAGAAGGACGCGCGGGCCCGAGAAGAGCGCGCGCTCGCGCGGCCAGTGGAGCTCGAACCAGGGCCGCACGCCGCGCTCGGTCTCGCGGCGGCGATCGAGCGCGGGGCGGAAGCGCTCGAGGTGGCGGAGGAGACGCCCGGGCGGGGGAGCTTCGAGACCCGCGAGGTAGAGGATCTTCCGCGTCGAGCGAGGCCGGTCGGGAAAGGCCGGGACCTCGCTCGGAGCCGCCCACGGGAGAAGGAAGCGCCGCTCCTCTCTCGTGGGTGCGATCGCTCGGGCGACTTCATGGGAAACGACGAACACACCTTCTCCCCGGACGATCCCTCGATCGCGCTCGAGCGCTTCCGGC
>JACQDU010000434.1 GCA_016200955.1 bacterium | reverse complement strand
GGAATTGAGCGACGCTGCACCGGAATTGAGCGACGCTGCACCGGAATTGAGCGACGCTGCACCGGAATTGAGCGACGCTGCACCGGAATTGAGCGACGCTGCACCGGAATTGCGAGCCCCTGCGCTCGATTTGCGCGACGCTGCGCTCGATTTGCGCGACGTTGCGCTCGATTTGCGCGACGCTGCGCTCGATTTGCGCGACGTTGCGCTCGATTTGCGCGGTGCGGCATCCCATGGGATCGAGGCGAGCCGTCCGGCGCTTCCCGCTCTCCCACATTCGTGCTGAAAGAACGCGCTCGGCCGGATCCCCCAGGCGAAACCGCGAAGCCCCGCCCCCGGTAAGCGAGCGCCGGAGGCAGGCTTGCTCCCGCCGGAAGTGAAGCTGATCCAACCGCCGCCGGAAGCGACGCTGGTGCCCGAGAAACCGGGGCTCGTGCGGCGCGTCGTGAGCTGGGCGTTCGACAAGGCGACGCTCCTCTTCGGCTTCGCGACGCTCGTCCTGATCCTGGCGAGCGTGGCGGCGATCCCGGTGGTGCAGCTCGTCTCCCTCGGATACCTGCTCGAGGCGGAAGGGCGCGTGGCGCGCACGGGAAGGTTCCGCGACGCGCTCCCCGAGCTGCGACTGTGCGCGAGGATCGGAGGAGCCGCGATCGGTCTGCTCCTCGTGTTCCTGCCGCCGCTCGTGCTCCGGGACTTCTGGAGCGACGCGTGGATCATAGATCCCACGTCGCGCGTGACCTCGGGCCTGCGCACGGCGACCTCGATCTTCGCGGGAGCGGCGTTGCTGCAAGCGACGTTCGCGCTGGCGAGGGGCGGGCGCTTCTCGTTCTTCTTCCGGCCGTTCTCGAACCTCGGGTGGGCGCGAGCGCGGCTGCGCGAGGGGATATCGTTCGAGAAGATCCGCTCGAGCGTGTTCGGCTTCGTGGACTCGCTCGACGTGCCGCACCATTTCGGGCTCGGCTTGCGGGGATTCGTCGCGGCCGTCCTGTGGATCGCGATCCCTTGCCTCATCATGGCGAGCGGGATCCCGCAACCGGGCCGCGGTCAGTGGAGACCGGGCGTCGTCGTCCTCGGAGGAGCGCTCCTCGCGCTCGCCTTGATCCCGCTCCCGCTCCTCCAGGCGAGGCTCGCGGCGGAGCAGAGGTTCCGCGCCGGGTTCGAGCTGGGCGCCGTCTGGAGAAGGTTCCGGCGAGCGCCGATCACGGCGCTCCTCGCGCTCCTCGTGACGCTCGCTCTCGCGCTCCCGCTCTACTTCTTCAAGGTCGAGCTGATCCCGCGCGACGCCCTGTGGCTGCCCGCGGTGCTCTTCGTGCTCGCCGTGCTCCCGGGGAAGCTCGTCGCGGGGAAAGCTTACGCCCGCGGCTCGCGCGAGGGGCGAGCGTTCCTGCCCTTGCGCTTCGTGAGCTCGCTCCTCGCTCTCCCGATCGCGGGAGCTTACGTGGGCTTGCTCGTCTTCTATCAGTTCATCGACTGGTCGGGCTCCTCGGGTCTCCTCGCGCAGCACGCTTTCCCCGTGCCGTCCGCGTTCTACTGAGGATCGGAACGCGAAGACGCGAAGACGCGAAGACGCCACGGGCTCCATCGTCAGGTCGGCGCGAGCGCGAGCTCCTTCGCGCCCTTTCTTTGCGCCTTTGCGCCTTCGCGCCTTTGCGTTTCTCACGAGGAGTCAAGCCGGTCCTCGAGCTCGTCGAGCGTCTTCGGCCAATCTCCCTTGAGGAGCCGCGAGAGGGCCCGGTCCGCGAGGAGCTTGCCGCCCGTCTGGCAGCGAGCGCAGTAGTTCGTCTCGTGGTCTCCTAGCACGATCCGCTGGACGGGTGAGCCGCACTCGGGGCAGGGCTCGTCGTACCTCCCGTGGACCGCCATGCCGTCGCGGAAGGCGGTGACCTTCTCGGGAAAGCCGTCCCCCGTCTCGCGGCGGAGCCTCTCCGTCCAGTCCTCGAGCGTCTTCTTGCACGCCGAGAACAGGCGCTTGACCTCCTCGCGCGGCAGTTTCTGCGAGAGCTTCACGGGAGAGAGCCGCGCGCGGTGGAGGATCTCGTCCGAGTAAGCGTTCCCGATCCCGCTGAACAAGGTCGGGTCGGTGAGGGCACGCTTGAGCGTGTGATTCTCCCGCCGGAGCACGGCCTCGAAGGTCGCGAGGCTCGCTCCCTGCACCTCGAGCCCGCCCCGGTCGAGCGCCGCGAGAGACTCTCTCCCAGGGAGCAGATGAAGCGACGCCCGTTTCTTCGAGCTGGCCTCGGTCAGCATGAGAGTGCCCGCGGGAAAGTCGAAAGCGGCGAGCCCGATCTTCCCCGGGACGCCCGCTCCCTTCTCCTTCCAGTGAAAGCGCCCGGCGATCATGAGGTGGAAGACGAGAAAGAGCTCGTCCTCGAGCTCGAAGACGATCCGCTTGCCGAGCCGGGAGAGCGAGAGCACGCGTCTTCCCTCGGCCCGCGAGATCGGCGGATCGACCGAGCGCACGAGGAACGGGCTCCTCAGGCGAATGCGCTCGAGGGCCTGCCCCTTGGTCCTCCGCTCGAGCGCCTCGACGTAGACGACGATGTCCGGGAGCTCGGGCACGGGCTACGCGTGTTGGGCGAGGAGGGCGCCTACCGGCGTCGTCGCGCCCAGGTCGAGGACTCCTTCGAGAAGCGCTCGCGCCGCGACGTAACGCCAGAGCGGGAGCGCGTGCCCGACGCTCGCGCGGAAGAAGGGGCGGGCCGAGATCACGGCCCCGCTCTCCGGGTCGAGCTCCAAGGCGACGCCTTCGTCCTCGAAGCGGTCGGGCTGCCCGCTCTCGCGGACGAGGACGTGCTCCTTGCCCTCGATGCGCCCGGTCATCTTCACGCCTCCCGAGGCGAGGCGCTCGAGGTAGAAGCCGTCGAGCCTCCTCGCCTCGAGGTAAGCGCCCTGGGAGCCGAAGAAGCGCGGCTTGAGCACGTAGGGGCCGCCGTCTTCCGGGCAGAAGACGTCGCAGTTCCCGCAGTCGTTGCAGAAGTCGGCGAAGTTCGCGAGCTGGTGCGCCCGTTCGAGCTTGTAGGGCTTCCCTTTCCTCACCTCGGTGCGTCCGGGGGCCGTGACGACGACCTCCTCGGTCGCCTCGGACGAGAAGGGCCGGACGTCCACGAAGAAGTTCGCGTCGTTCGGACAGACCTGGATGCACTTGTCGCAGCTTATGCAGTCGAAGAGCCAGAGCCTGGACCCGATCTTCCGGGGAGGTTTCGCGTTCTGGTCCTTCCTGTTGCGCGCGTCCTTGCGCGCGGCGTCCGCGTAGTCCCGCAAGTTGTGCTCGCCCGCTCTCGCGACGAGCTTTCCGTAAGAAGACCCCGCGCCTTGCTCCTCGAGGAGCGCGCGGACGTCCTTCTTCTTGCTGGAAGACGCGAGATGCTCGGAGACGGCGCGCGCGACGTCGGGCGAGAGGACCTCGCGCGCGGCCTCCGCTCCCTTGCCGCGAGCCGCGAGGACGAAATCGCCTCGCGTCGCGACTCCCAGGTCCCTCATCTTCCGCTCGAGACCCTCGAGGTAAGACGTCATGCGAGCGTAGCCGCCCGCCTTGAGGAGGTCGGTGCAGGAAGTGATCGGCACGAGGTCGCACGCCGCGAGGTCGGGGAAGTTCTTGGCGTCCACTCCCGCGGAGAAGCTGATCCCGAACCGATCGCCGAACCTCGCCCGGAAGCGCGCCGCGAGCCTCACCGCGAGAACGTGGAGCGGAGGCCCGCTCATGTACATCGTGGGGTCGGTGAAGAACCGATCGTGGTTCCTGACGACGAGAGTGTTCGAGAATTTCACCCCCAGCGTGAGGCCCCGCGAGCGCGCGATCCCGTCCAGGCGCTCGACGATTCCCTGCGCCTCGCTCCACTTGAGATCCTTGTCGAACGCCGCGCGGTCGAGCTCGATCTCCCGGTAGCCCAGCTCTCCTCTCACGATCGCATCGACCTCCTCGTACCCGAGGAGAGTCGGGTTCATCTTGATGACGACGTGCACCGAGAGCTCGCGGAGAAGGAACTCGCAGATCGCCTCGATCTCGCTCGCGGGACATCCATGGAAGGTCGAGAGAGTGATCCCCGCGGCGACGTTCGGGTCGAAGTCGAGGTCGGCGCAGGCGGCGTGCTCGCTCCGGGCGAGGCGCGCTCGCAGACGTTCGATCGTGGGCGTCGCGTCCACCATGCCCCGCACGAAGCTCGAGACCTTCCGCGTCTTCATCCCGGCGAGGTCGTAGCCGACGGACATGTCGAACAGCGTCGCCTCTCGCCCCGGCGCGAGCGGGACCACTCCCTGCTCGCGCAGGATTCGAATGACCATCCACGCGGCGACGTACTCCTCGAGCGCTTGCTCGACCTTGAGCTCCTGCGACCACTCGACGTTGTAGCCGATCGTCCTCGCGTCGATGCAAGGCCGCGGGATCGCGAGGCGGTCGTCCACCTGGACCGTCTTGAGCTCCATGACCCGCGCCCCCGCGAGCCACGAGAGGACGATGTTCTGGACGAGCTGCGACTGAGGCCCCGCCGCCGGCCCCGCCGGCGTCGCCGCTCTCGCCGCCCGGAAGTCGCACGAGAGGTCGAGCGCGGGATCGGGCCTGTAGAAGCGGCGCGCCGGCAGGTCGTAGATCGCTTGCCTGCCCGAGAGCTCCTCGCGGATCCGCGAGAGGTGCGCTTCGATCGGCTGCGGGTGGAGCTCCACGGTCTACCTGAACCGCATTGTGCCCGAAAGGGCGGAGCGGGAGACAGAGGGTGGCGACGGAGAGCGGGACCGCGAAGTCTCTCGTCGTTCTCCGTGCCTCAGTGTCTCCGTGGTGAGGTTCTTCGCCATCGTCTCCGATGAGAACCGCTGGAACCGCTGTCACTCGATGACGACGAGCTCGTTCGCGCTCCCGCTGCGAGCGAAGGCGATCGCGCGGCCGTTCCCCGAGAACGCGAAGTCCCACCCGCGGATCGCGACCTGGACCTCGAAGGCCGGCGCGCCGGGCGAGCGCGGATCCCAGGCGACGAGGTCGTCGTCGCGCCGCACGTAGATCCACCCGCGCGCGTCCACCTTCGGGCTCCCGAACCAGGCGCCGCCCCACGTGGCGAGCTCCGCGCCCGAGCGGCGGTCCACGAGGCCGAGCGTGTTCCTCTCGCGGATCACGAGGATGTCGCCCGCTTCTCCCGCGAGCGCGACGGGCTCGCCGACGTAGCGGCGGTCGAAGATCTTCTTCCCCGAAGCGTCGTGCGCCGTGAGCGAGGCGCCGGGGATCGCCATGTAAGCCGAGCCCTCCGCGTCGACGACCGGTCCCGTGACCATGTTCGTGAGAGCGCGCGGCGCGAGCTCGACCGAGAAGCGGAGCTCGCCCGCGGGGCCGATCCGCTCGAGGCGCGCGGCGCGGCCCTGCTCGGGCGATCCCTCGCGGACGAGCAGGAGATCGCCTCCTGGCGCGAGCGCGATCGCCGCGCGGCGGCTCTCGGTCCTCTGGATCGCTCGTCCCTCGGAGGGGAGCGCGAGCGGGAACGCCACGAGCGTCCCTTGCTTCGAGGCCGCATAGAGGAGCCCGCTCGAGCCCGCGGCGAAGCGGAACGAGTGCGAGTAGTGGTGGACGACCTGCGCCCGGTCCGGCTCTCGCTCGGGCGAGAAGATCCCGGGCACGGGTCGCGCGAGGGTGTCCTTCCCGGGGAGGAAGACGCGCGCCTGCGTCGGGCCGATCGCGAGGATCCTCTTTCCCGGGAGGAGGACGAGCGAGGAGAGCTCGACTCCGAGCGGCAGCTTCCGGACGAGCTCGGTGTCCCCCGCGTCCGTCACGAGGAAGAGCGCGCTCCGCGTGAGGACGAGCGCGCGCCCGGGAGACGCGACGGCGAAGCCGCCCGGCTCGATCGCTCCCTCCAGGCCGAGCTCCCTGCGCAGGACGACCTCGCCGCGCGTGGGGCCCCTTGCGCACGAGCGACCCGTGAGGCCCGGATCGCCTCGCGGCGAGGGCCAGGGCGCGAGAGGCGCTCGCCCTCCGGTGAGCGCGTCGAGCTCCCGCGTCGGCGCCGGGTCTCCCGGCGAGCGGTCGAGCGCCGAGACGAGCGCGCGCTCCGCTTCCTCGCGGGAGCCCTTGCGGACGAGCGCACGCGCTTGCCGAAGGAGCAGCGCCCCGTCCTCGGGATCCTTCCGCCTCTCTCGCGCGAGGGCCTGGAGCTCGTCGTCCACGCTCCCGATGTTAGCAGGACCGATCGTCCCGTCGCGGGCGCGCGCGAGGCAACTCCGACGGACCCCTCGCCGCTCCCGCGGTCTTCGTTTATGCTCGCGGCGCCGGGGCGAGGCATGGGCGACGCGGAGAACCTCCTCAACGAAGCGCTCGATGCGAACAAGACGCGCGAGCTGCTCGTGCGGCGCGAGGGGAAGGCGATCGTCGCGGCCACGACCGTGATCGTCGAGGCGCTCGGCACGGGTGGCACGCTCTACGTCCTGGGAGAGGGCAAGCTCGGCCTCCTCGCGCGCTACCTCGCGCACACGTTCTTCGTGGCCGAGGGCGGCTCGCCGCTCCGCGCGGTCGCTCTCGACACCGACGGAGCGGCGCCCCAGGGCACCCACGCGGCGATCCGGGCGGCGCGAGCGTTCGTCGGCCGCGGCGACGTCCTCCTCGCTCTCTCGCTCGACGGAGCGCACGACGTGATCGCGCAGGCCGTGGACCTCGCGCGAGGGAACGGCGCCGCCACGATCGCTCTCTCCGGCTACCCGGGCGAGAGCGTGCGCGCGAGCGCGGAGGTCGCGATCGTCGTGCCCTCCCGTCGGGCGAGCGTCGTCGTGGAAGGGATCCTCGCCGTGGCCCAACTGATCGAGCGGCACGTCGCCCGGCGGCTCGGGATCGAGACCGCGGCGAGCTTCGCGCGCGATCCGGTCGAGGCGGCTGCGGACCGCGCGCCCGTCGCGTCCGAGTCCTCCGAAGCGGTCGTCGCCGAGCTCGAGGCCCCGCGCCCCGCGAGGCAACCAGAGCGCGCGTCGAGCGCGGGGCACGCGGCGCCGAGGCGCGACGGCTCGAGCGCGGGGCACGCGGCCGCCCCGCGCGATGCTTCCTCGAGCGGCCGGCGGCCGGTCGAGCGGCCGCAGGGCGACAACGCCGACGATCGACGTCGCGCGAATCGCGTCCACGTGCGCGACGCGATCGTCTCCTTCGCCAAGGACGCCTTCCCCGACGGGAGCCCGCCGAACGGTCACTCGCTCGAGAACCTCTCGCTCACGGGGATCTCGTTCCAGGTGAAGGCGCGGGAGCCGGGGAACCCCGAGTCCATGGACGTGGGGATCGGCGACGCCGTCTTCGTGCTTCTCGATGTCCCGGCCTTCGTGGACAGGATCCGCGTCCAGGGAGACGTGCGGAGGATCGCTCTCCTTCCCGACCGGACGGGGTTCGCGGTCGGCGTCCGCTTCCAGCGCTTCCTCGACGACGCGCAGGCGAAGGTGCGCCGCCTCGTCGAGAACGAGGCCCTGCGCGGCGTCCGGCGCCGCGGCTAGCGCGTGCCCGAGCGGCCGCGGATCGCCCTCGTCCCGGGAGACCTCGCGCCGGGAGAGCTCGCCCGTGCCGTCGCGGCCGCGTCGAGCGAGGCCGACTTCCTCTTCGTGGGAGCCGGACCGCAGGGCCTCCCTCGCATCGAGCGTGGCCGCGAGCTGGGCCCGATCCTCGCGGAAGCGCGTGCCGAAGGGAAAGCCGGCGCTCTCGTTCCCGGCGACGGAGAGACGGCGCTCGCGGCGGCGGTCGAGCTCGCGCGCTCGGGGCAGATCGACGCGCTCGCGGGCGCCCTCGCGGTCCGACCGGACGAGACCGACCTCCTCGCGCGGCTCGCGGGAGTTTCCCGGGAGAAGACGGCGACGATCCTCTTCCGGGCGGAGCGGATCGTCGTTCCCCTCGACGGAGCGGACGAGGGGCGAGCGCGCGCCGCGATCGAGCTCGTCTCCGAGCTCCTCCCGCGCGAGCTCGCTCTCTCCCGCCCGAGGCTCGTCGTCTGCGCGTCGAGCGACGAGAGCTCGCCCGAGGAGAGAGCGATCTCCCAGGCCGTCTCGCTCGCGAGATCGAGAGGAGCCGACGTGAGAGGGCCTCTCCCGGCGGACGAGGCCTTCTCCTCCCAGGCCAGCGCCGTCTTCACGCGCACGAGCGATCAGGCCCGGCTCGGCCTCCTCCTCTCGGGAAGCGGTCCCACCGCGCGCCTCCTCCTCGGGCTCCCCTTCGTCCGGGCGAGCGAGGACCCGCACGAGGCGACGGCCGGCCGCGCCGCGCGCGAGGCCTCCCTCCGAGCGAGCGTCCTCCTCGCCGCCCGCTCCGCCCGCGCTCGCGGCGAGCTCGCGGCCGTTCGCGACGAGCGCGCGGCCGCCGAGCGCCGCGCGCGCGCGACCCAGGTCGCCGTCTCCGCTCGCGCCCCTCGCGGCGAGGACCGCTGCCCCTATTGCCGCCGCCCCTTCGAGGACGGGGAGCCCGAGGTCCGCTGCGCGAGCTGCGAGACTCCGCACCACCGCGCGTGCATCCACGAGCACGGCCGCTGCACGATCCACGGCTGCGGCGCCGAGGTCGCCGTGCGCCACGGAGTCCGCGTCAAGGTCCGGGGGCTCGGAGGAGACGGCGACTCCCAGAACCCCTTCCACGCGAAGAACGAGGCCGAGCCCTTCCAGGACGAGCGCGGGATCCGCTGGCTCAAGGTCGACGCTGCCGTCGACGACCCGGAGGAGCGCGCGGGCCGGCGCCACGTCACGATCCAGCTCTCGGAGGATGCCGTCCCGGGCGGCGGCCGCGTCGCGGGAGCGGTCACGATCCACGCCCCGCGCGCCTTCCGCGCCACCGGAGGCGTCCTCGCCCTCCGCTCGATGCTCGAGACGCTCGACGCGGAGGGCGAGCGGCGCGTCCAGCCGATCCTGGAGCGCGAGGCGCTCCTCGCGGGCCGGCCGCCGCGGAGCGTGCTCGGCCGGATCTCGGAGGGGTTCGCCTCCCTCCTCGGAGCCGGCGAGCACGTCGAGATCCCCGCGGGAGTGCGCCGCTACATCTTCTCGTTCGAGCTCGACCCCGATCACCCGGCGAGCGTGCGCCACGCTCGCAAGGGTCAAGAGGAGATCGTCACGACCGTGCTCGAGGCGACGATCTTCCCCTCGGGCGGCGGAGCTCTCAGCGCGTCGAAGGGGCTCACCGTCAAGTAGCCGCTCGCGACTCTCGCGGCGCAATGCTGGCGTCGGCCGGTTCACTTGTCCCCGGTCACTCGTCAAGGCGAGCTCGTTTCAATGACCAGTGACAGGTGCCCAGTGTCAAGTGATGTGTTGGCGACGACCCCGATCGATGTTCTAGCTGGCCGCCGCGACCTTGTACTCGGCCGCGTCTCCCTCGGAGTACTTGATGGGAGGACCGGCGTCGATGATCGCGCGGACGAGCTTCCAGCCGCCGCAGGCCATGAAGATCGGGCCGAGCTGGCGGCGGATCTCGTTGCGCTTGGTCTCGAGGTAATCGACGGCGAGGTCGCCCATCCAGGTCTCGACGTACTTCCTGTAAGCCTCGAGGTGATACTTGGTCGGCATGTTGAAGCGCTTGATCACGTCGCCCACGATCTTGTAGGCCGTCTCCTCGCTCATGCCGTCCTTGATCGAGACCTCGAGCACGTCCTTCAGGCGGCTCGCGTAGAAATACGAGTGGTACCGCTCCTCCGCCGCGATCGTCTTGCCCATGCGGGCGAGCTCCTCGCTCCCCGAGAGCTCGGCGTAGGCGCGGTGGCTGTGATACGTGATCTCCTCTTGAATGACGGTATAGGAGACCGTCCCGAGCACGCGCTCGCAGGGAGGGCAGGCGCCGAGGTACTGGTCGCGCCAGGGCGCGAACTTCCGGACGAGCGACACGTCGATGTCGAAGCCGATCGCCTTCGCGACCTGGAGGGCGCACTCGCCGTGCTCGGCCTCCTCGGGCGTCCAGACCTCCATGACGAAGTCGAAGAACGCCTGGAACTCCTTACGGCGCGAGTCGGCGAGGCTCGTGAGGAGCTCCGTGTAAACGGGAGTCCCGGCCTCCGTCATGATCATCATGTGGAGCCACGCCCGGCACTCGGGCGTGATCTTCCCGGCGTCGTGGTCCTTGTTGATCTGCTCCCAGTCGAACGACGAGAGCATGGGCTTCCGCTTCCGGTGCCGCGTCTTCGCGTCCTCGAGCGTCAGGTAAGGAACGGCGAGACCGGCGAGCCGCTTCGTGAGAGAGAAGGCCACGGTTCCTCCTCCGATCGAGATTCGGAGCCGCATTGTCACGCGACGGAAGTCGAGACGCTCGAAAACACTCCGTCAGAAGTGCGTCGATCTTCTGTCACACGCGTCACGGTCGCGTCTCGCCCGCGGGGACGGCGCCAGCCTTGGCGAGCCAAGAGGCCCCTCGCTATGATGCGCGCGGTCGTCGGGCGGCGGACGCACGATCCAGGCGGGACCTCACCCCGCATTCGCCTGCGGCGAGTGCTGAACTGAGCCCGGCCGGGAAGCGAGAACCGCTCCCCCCGACAGGAGACCTCGCGCAAGATGGCGATCCCCGTCCCCGTGAAGCTCCGGTGCCCTCTCTGCGGGCAGTCGTTCCTCGCGCGCACCATGGGGTCGTCTTACTTCATCTCGGGAGTCGAGACCGACCTCCGCGAGACGGGGAGCATCGAGGACGTCCGCCGCTTCTCGATCGCCACGTGCAGCGAGTGCCGCTACAGCGATTACTCGTGGGACTTCGAGTCGGAGGAGCTGACCGAGGAGGCGCGGCGCAGGCTCCGGTCCATGCTCGACCGGCCCGACGCTCCCCGCCCGAGCGGGAAGCGCGGGATCGTCGGCGACTTCGACCGCGTGGACCTCGCGGAGCGGTGCTTCGACGCGCGCGGGCTCGACGCGAGCTCCCGCGCGGAGCTGGCGCTCCTCGGTTACTACGTCTCGCGCGACCTGGGACGGCAGGACCTCGAGCCCGCTCTGCGCGACAAGGCCTCGGGCCTGTTCGAGGAGGCGCTCGCGGCCGAGGACCTCCCGCCGCCGCTCCTCCTCCGGTACTCGTACGTCGCGGGAGAGCTCCACCGACGCTCGGGGCACCGCGAGGACGCTCTCTCCCTCCTCGAGCGGGCGATCGAGGCGAGCCGGACCGAGAAGCGGCCGCCCGAGGCGGAGCCGGCGAGCTTCGACCTCGAGCGCTTCGCGCGCCGCCAGCGGGCCGGGATCCTCCACGAGAAGGACGGCGTCCCCGCGCTCGCCAAGCTCACGAAGTCGAAGGACCCGGAGGAAGCGAGCGAGGCCCGCCGTCTCCTCGCCCGGCGCCGCGGGAAGCAGGCCGAGGCCGCGGTCAAGAAGGTCTGGAAGGACGCTCTCTCCCGCGACCGGATCGCCATGTTGAAGGAGCTCGCGCTCGACCCGCCCGCCGGCCTCTTCGAGCTCTTCACGAAGAGCTTGAAGGGAGAGAGCCCCGAGGAGGTCCGCCTCGCGGCGCGCGCTCTCGGTGCGCTGGGAGACGCTCGCGCTCTCAGGCCTCTCATAGACGCCCTCGACCGCGGCATGCTCGCGACCGAGGTCGCGATCGCGGACGCCCTCCGCCGCCTCGAGGCTCCCGGGAAGCACAAGGCGATCCTCGACGTGCTCAAGCGCTGGGAGACGAAGGGCACGGCGGCCGCGGGCTTCGGCGGTGACGAGGACGCCTGGCGCTTCGGCTCGGATCCCGCTCCCTTGAAGACGCTCCTCTACACTTCGGGCGAGCCCTACGGCCTCGAGCTCCTCGTGCGCGACATGAAGGCGATCGAGGAGAACGACCTCTGGGACAAGCCGCCCTCGGGCTCTCCCGTGCAGGCGGCGATCGCGCTCGACGAGAAGGGCGTGCCCTCGCTGCGCGCTCTCCTCAAGGACAAGAACCCGTGCACGCGGCGCTGGGCGGCGTTCTGCCTCTCGGAGCTCGGAGCGCCCGAGGTCGCGAGCGACCTCCGTCCTCTCCTCAAGGACAAGGACCGCGCGGTCCGGCTCGAGGCGGCGCGCTCGCTCG
>JACQDU010000433.1 GCA_016200955.1 bacterium | reverse complement strand
GGGGCGGGGGCGACGAAGGTCGCCCCACGCCAGGAGAAGGCGCGGGGCTAGGACGGATCGAGATCCTGACCTCGGGCGGCCTCAGGCTGCGCTCGTCGAGCGGGAAGTGGGGGCGGTTCTTGTCCGCCCACGCGGCGGCCTTCCGGTCGAGCGGCGACTTCACGTTGAACTTGTCCATGCGGATCATGTCGCCGATCTCTATGACGAAGTCGGCGAGCGACCAGGCCGGGCTCCACTGCTGGCTGTGGCAGACGGCCTGCCCGCGGATGTTCGGGTGGAAGATCGGGGTGAGCCACGTCACGTCGGGCGGCTCGCTCGGGTAGTAGGCGCCGAGCCGGAGGAGGAAGCGGTGCTCCTCGGTCCCGACGGCCTTCTCGCCCGAAGCGTCGAGCTGGAGGCCCTTCAGGCGGCAGACGAAGCGGTACTCCGTCGGAGGGACGCCGACGGCGGTGAAGTCGAGGAGCTCCGGGCGCGCCGCCTTGAGGCGGAGGAGCTCCTCGTGGTCCTTCTGGAGGCGGACTTGCTTGCGGGGGCCCACGATCAGCCCGCCACGAACGTGCTCGTCAGGAGGAGCACGTCGCCCGACTTCGTGCCGAGGTCGCCGAGCGAGTCCTTCTCCTTGTACTCCTTCCCCGTTCGTTTGTTGGAGAGCTCGTACGCGACCTGGTTCCCGTCGGGTCCCGTGAGCGGAAGACCCAGCTCCTTCACGAGCTGGGGGAGCAGCTCGCGCATCGACGCGTCGTCGGGGAGCTCGACGTCGAACTCCTGGTTCGTGTCGGCCCGCACGAGCGTCACCGAGATCTGGGACATGCCAGCCGTCTCCTATTGGGAAGATTCCTTGCGCTCCACGCAGGGTGAGCGAGGCCCAGGGGGCTCCGCTCCTTTGTTGGACGTCCGGGGAGCGCAGGACGCACGCGCGCCCGTTCCTCCCGCGAAGTATTCCGAAGCATCGCCCGTCAGCTCGAGGAGCGCCTCGCGCCCGCTCGCATCGTCGCGCGCCCGCACGATGTGGAGCGGAGGTATGCCCAGCGAGGCGAGCGTCCGGTCCGAGAGCCCGAGCGCGTCGTCGAGCCGCGTCCGTATGTCGGGCCGCATGGGGAGGCCGCACCCCTCGCACAGGGCGTCCTTCTCCGCGAGCGTCCCCGCGAGCGCGACGGCGGGACGCTGCCGCGTGCACGTCCCGCACGTGAGGCCGACGATGAGCTCGCGGTCGTCCTCGAGCGTCAGGTGAGCCGTGGGGCCGAGCACCTTCCGCGCCGCCCCGAGGAGGTCGCCGAGCGTCGACTCGCTCGCCTTGAGCGTCGGGAGCTCCACCACCTCGCGGTCGGCGAGGCACTCGAGCCACTCGTGCGTCGCGCACTCGGGGGAGGGCCCGAGCTTCACGTCGAACGTGACGTCGGAGAGCCCGTAGAGCCCGATCCGCCGGCCGCTCGGGACGGGCCGGCCGTGGATCTGGCGGATCGCAATCTGAGTCTGGAGCCCTCCGGCGATCGCGGCGATCGTGGGAGCCGTGGGGACCTTCCCGAGCTTCACGTCCTCTCGCGTGAGCTTGAGGCAGCTCGCCTTGCGCTTGAGCTCGGTCCGGTCCTTCTCCGTGAGCCCGCACTCGTAGCAAGGGCCTTCGGGGAGCACGTAGGTCCGGACATCACCGTTCAAGTGGTCGAGGCCCCCGTCGACGAAGGTCTTCCCCATGCGGAAGGCGTGCCGGTTCAGGTAGACGCGCGCGGCCACCGAGTCGAGGCAGCCCAGGATCACGTCCGCTCGCCGCACGAGCCCGAGCCCGAGCGAGAAGCGCAGGTCTCCCTTCACGGGGATGGCCGTCGTGTCGGGGTTCATCTCGTGCGCTCGCTCGCAGGCGACTTCCGCCTTGTGACGGCCGACGTCGCCGAGCCGGAAGAGCACGGATCGCGTGAGGTTCGAGGTCTCGATCGTGTCGAGGTCGCAGACGAAGATCCGTCCGACTCCCAGGAGAGCGAGGTTCTTGATCGCCTCGTTCCCGAGGGCGCCCGCGCCCGCGACGACGATCACCCCGCTCGCGAGGCGCTCCTGGTCCCACCACTGGATCAGGCGCAGGCGATGGTAGCGGTCCTCGACGAGGCTCTCGCGCTCGATCCTGATCGCCTGCGGCCGCTCGGGCGCAGGAGCCTGCACGGGAGCGCCTCCGACCTCGGGCGAGGGAGCGTGCGCCGTCGCGGTCTCGCCCGTGGTGGGGGCTCCGCCCGCCCCCGGCCCCCCCGGGCGCGTCTCGCGGACCTTGATCGAGAACCCCTCTCCCATGGGCTTGAGCGTGAGACTAGCACGGCCTCTCCGATTGCGCCGCGCCTTCGGGCTGCCGCGGGGCATCGCGGTGGAGGCCCGCCTCTCGATCCGCCTGGCCCGCCTCCGGGACTCCGAGCCTCGAGCGGAGCTCGCTCACCGAGAGGCCGAGCAGCTCGTCGTACGGAGCGGGCTCGACGTAGAGCGAGCGGTGGCCGCGCGCGCGCCGCCACGCGCGAAGCGTCCGCAACGGCGCGATCACGAGACCGATGAGAGCGGCGAAGCCGTTCAGGTAACGGAGGAGGAAGCTGTTGCAGCCGGCGCGCAGCTCCCAGGCCCCGATCTCGGCCTCTCCCGTAAAGTCGGTGCCGTAGCCGGTCGCGACGTGGTGGAGGTCGTGGAAGGGAACGACGCGCATCCGCGAGGGCCGGTTCTTGAAGCTCACGCGCTTCCCGAAGAAGTTGAGCTCGAACGTGGGCGCCGTGTAGCCCTCGAGCGTGAAGCCGTTCGCTCGCAGGTAGACGTCGCGCGCTTCCTTCACGGAGAGATATCCGGGAACGCTCACGGGATCACCGGGAGGAACCTACGGGCCGTTTTCTCTCCCGGCAAATCGCGTGCGCTACGCGAAGAGCTTCGGGTTCTGCGCGCGCCGCTTCGCCTCGTCCTTGGCGATGGTCCCGGCCTTGACGAGGTCCATGAGAGAGTCGTCCATGAGCTGCATGCCGAGCTTGCGGCCGGTCTGCATGACGGAGAAGAGCTGGAACGTGCGCTTCTCGCGGATCAGGTTTCCGACGGCGGGGGTCGTGTAGAGGATCTCGACCGCCGCGACGCGGCCCTGGCCGTCGACTCGCGGGACGAGCTGCTGCGAGATGACGCCGCGCAAGCTCTCGCTCACCATGGCCCGGATCTGGGCCTGCTCCTTCGGCGGGAAGACGTCGAGCACGCGGTCGATCGTGCGCGTCGCGTTCGTCGTGTGGAGCGTGCCGAACACGAGGTGGCCCGTCTCGGCCGCGGTGATCGCGAGGCTCACGGTCTCGAGGTCGCGCATCTCGCCGATCATGACCACGTCGGGGTCCTCGCGCGTCGAGGCGCGGAGCGCGTTCGCCCACGACTTGGTGTGCACCTCCATCTGGCGCTGCGTGACGTTGCACTTCTTGCCGGCGAAGATGTACTCGATCGGGTCCTCGAGCGTGATGATGTGCTCGTGGCGGCTCTCGTTGATGAGCTCGATCAGGGCCGCGAGAGTCGACGACTTCCCGCAGCCCGCCGGGCCCGTTATGAGGGCGAGGCCCTGGCTGTACGTCGTGAACTTCTCGAGCGACGGCGGGAGCCCGAGCTCGACGAGGGTCGGGACCTTGCTCTTGATGATGCGGAAGACGCCCGAGTAGCCGCGCCGCTGCTTCAGGAGGTTCGTGCGGTACCGCCCGAGCTCCTTCCCCAAGTCGAGCGAGATGTCGATGTCGTTCTTGTCCATGTAGTGCGCCCACTGCTTGTCGTTGAGCAGTTGCGCGAAGTAGAGCCTGTTCTGCTCGCCCGTGAGCACGGGGAGGTTCAGGAACTCGATCTTCCCGTGGAGCCTGAGGAACGGCTTCGAGCCGGCGCTCAGGTGGAGGTCGGAGGCGCCCGCGTCGCGGGCCTTCTTGAGGAGAGCGTGGACGGCCTTCTTGGCGTTCTCGTCGATCGGGCGCTTGACGTCCGACTTCGGCTTGGCCTGTTCCTTCTCCGGCTTCTCGTCGAGAGGCTCGTCGCCGCCACCCAACGCGGCGGCGGGGCTGGTCTCGGGCATCTCGGGGATCTTCTCGCCGAGCGCCTTCACGTCCTCCTCGGGCTCCGCCTCGACCTCCTCCGGAGCGGCCTCCTCCACTGCGACCTTCGCCGGAGCGCGCTTCTCCTGCGCGGCTCCGTCGCCGTCGCCGTCTCCCGCGTCCTCGCGCGCGAGGGCCGCGAGCCCGGCGTCGCCCGAGAGGCCACGCGCCGCGAGGCGCGCCGCTTCGGCGCTCATGCCCTTCTGGGCGAGGTGCTTCTCCTGGGCTTTCCGGCACGCCTTGTACTGCTTCTCGTCGATGAAGCCCTTCGCCTTGAGGATCCGGCCCAGGTCGAGGGAGTCGTCCTTGCGCTTCGCGCGGATCGCGAGCGCCTGGTCGATCTTCGCCTGGTCGATGAGCCCGTTGTGGATGGCGATGCGGCCGAAAAGCAGCTCTTCCTTCGACGGTTCCGCCACGGCCCCTCCGACGGCATGCGCCGTTTTCTCGTGATGAGCGTTTTGCCACGCTCGGGCGTTCCGCGCCACCCCTTCCTGGACAGGCGATGGCCGGAGAGGCCGGAGAAGAAGACGAACCACGAAGACACGAAGACACGAAGATGGACCCGCGAGCCCAGGAAAGACGCGGGCTCGCGAATGATGCCTGACGAAAGCCCGCCGCCGACCTTGACCCGGAATGCGCGCGCGCCTAGACTCCTCTCGTAACGAGATGGCAGCGGCTGAGGCTGCTCGATCTCCCGACGATTCTTTCCGTGCGATGGTTCGGCCAGCCTCCTGCTTCGAGCGGGAGAAGGTCGGTCTTCGTGCGGGAGAGTGTGAGTCCCGCGCGAGGTGTGCTGTCCGGCACCTCGAGAGTCGCGACGCAGGCGCTCCGTGCGCGCCCGCGAGGTGAGTCGTGGAAGCTCCGTTCGCCGGCGACACCGGGGGCAGGCTAGCCGGCCCGTTCGATCCTCCGCTGTCGATCCCGCTCGCGCGCCTCGCGGCGTTCGAGGACAGGACCGCTCTCCGCGACCCGAAGGCGCGGACGAGCACGCCGTCTCTCGTGCTCGCCCGGGGGGCGCTCGAGGTGCGCGGGCCGTTCCAGCTCCGGCGGACGGCGCACGCGACGAGGGCGCGCGGCCGCAACTTCGTCCTGGCGACGGGCGACTCGAACCCGATCCACACGGACGGCTTCGTCGTCCCGGGGGCCTGGACGGCGTCCCAGATGGTCGCCCCGCTCGAGGTCCTCCTCCCGAGGCTCGCGCTCACGTCCCTGCGCGTCTCGTTCACGGGAGTCGCGTGGTACGAGCACCCCGTCCGGCTCGTGCTCAAGATCACTCCGAGCTCCGAGGACGGCACGATCTCGGTCGAAGCCGTGGCTCACCAGTCCGACCGCGAGGTCGCGCGCGGGGGTGAATGAGCCGAAGGCGAATTCACCCCATGCGAAGTCCGAGCGGCGCGACCTCTCGTATCCCTACGCTTTCCTCGCGTCGCTTCCTTCGGGAGAGATGGTCGAGCGTCTCTCGGGACAGGGCGGGATCCTGAACCGGCTCACGCTCGAGTTCGACGCGGCCAAGCTCCCGATCGCGGGCCCGCCCGAGGTCTCCCTCGAGCTGCCCGAGCGCCTGAGGAAGTCGTTCAACAAGGTCCTCACGCGCATCAAGGAAGGCGTCCTCACGGCGGCGCGCGGGGCGGCGCTCATTCTTCCCCGGTCCGAAGCTCCGCCCGACGTGCTCTCCCAGCTCGAGGAGAAGCCGAAGCAAAGCTAGATGGATGACCGGGCGTGATTCAGCATGTTGCGACTCGCGACCATGAACGCTCGGCGCGGTGTCGGGAACGCGAAGATGTGAAGGCGCGAACGGCTCGGCCGGCGACGTCGAGCTTTCTTCTTCAGGACGTTCCTTGCGCCTTCGCGCCTTTGGGCTTTGTGTTCTCTCGCGGGGCCGGGACGCGAGACCGTGCTGTATCGCGCCCTTTCATTCAGGAAGCCGGCGGACGATCACGCGTCGAGGTCCGCTCTCTCGTCCGGCGCGACCACGAGGAGCCGCGGCTCCGTGAAGGCCTCGATCGCGTAGCGCGGCCCCTCTCTCCCGGAGCCCGACTCCTTGACGCCGCCGTAGGGCATGGGATCGACGCGCCAGCTCTGCCCTCGATCCACGACTCGACGCGATCCGCGGCGGCGTCGTCTATGAGAGGACCCGAGACGACCGCGGGATCGCGCGGGTCTCCCGTCCTGAGCGCGCGCGTCTCGGCGAGGAAGGCTTCCTTGAAGCGCTCGTAGACGCTCGCGTGCACGAGGAGCCGCTGGAGCGAGATGCAGCTCTGGCCGGCGTAAGCGAAGGCCGAATTCGCGCACTTCCGCGCGGCGTGCGCGAGGTCGGCGTCGGACCAGACGATCGCCGCGGCGTCTCCGCCGAGCTCGAGGAGGACCTGCTTCCTCGCGGCCTTCTCGCGGAGCTTCCAGCCCGTCTGGGCCCCTCCCGTGAACGACACGACGGCGACGCGCGCGCTCTCGACGAGGGGCGAGGAGTCCTGAGGGAGCGCCGGCACGACGTGCGACGAGTCGAGCGGGAGAGATGCCGCCTCGAGGCCTTCCGCGATCGCGTCTCCCAGGACGTGAGCGATGAGAGGAGTCCTCTCGCTCGGCTTGAGCACGACCGGGCAGCCGCACGCGATCGCCGGCGCGACCTTGTGGCAGGCCAGGTTCAGCGGGAAGTTGAAGGGAGTGATCGCCGCGACGACTCCTCTCGGGAAGCGGCGGAGCTGGGCGCGCCGCCCGATCCCCTGCGGCGCCGACTCCATCGGCACGACCTCGCCCCAGGGAGCGCGCGTGGCTTCCTCGGCCGACGCCCGGAGAGTCGCGAGCGCCCGATCGACCTCCGCGCGAGCGAGCGTGATCGGCTTCCCCGCCTCCTCGCAGATCCGCCGCGCCGCCTCGTCGGCGCGCTTCTCGAGCGCGTGGGCGGCGACCTCGAGCGCCTTCCCCCTCGCGAGCGGCGTCATGCTACCGCCGCGCGCCTCCCCGGGGCAAGCGGCGCGCGGGCGGCTTGCGCGCGGGGCCCGGCGACACTACTTTCCTTCCGGGAAGGGAACCTTGGCCAAGAAGAGCTCCCACGAAGAACCGGCGAACGGAGCGCCTTGCCCGAACTGCGCGCGTCTGCGCTCGGGGATCCGCGAGCTCAGGAAGCGCTTGAACCGGCTCGTCGCCGAGAACCGGACGCTCAAGGAGGAGCTCTTCTCCGCGGGCGAGATGATCGAGGACCTGGCGCAGGAGGTCGAGAAGCCGCTCGGCTCCGGGTGATAGACTCGGTCCGGAGGAGACAGCATGGCGTCCGAGGAGGAAGTCCGCCTCGGGAGGCTCGCGGTCGGGCGCGGCTTCGCCACCGAGGCGCAGGTCGTCGACGCTCTCCGGGCGAGGAACGCGAAGCCGGCGGGAGACGACCTGGGTGAGATCCTCGTCGCGCGCGGGCTCGTCCCGCGTGCGGCTCTCGCGGAGCTCAGGAAGGCCGCGGCCAAGGGATCGGCGGCGATCAAGGCGGACCGCGCCGACGCGACGACGGACCACGCGCTCCCGATCCAGGGCACGCGCGAGGTCATCGCCCGCGATCAGCTCGAGGAGACGCTCCTCGCGGCGAAGCGAGACTGGCGGTCGGCCCACAAGGAGCTCGTCCGGCTCGCGCGCGAGTTCCCCGACACAGAGTCGGGCGTCGCCGCCGCGCGCGAGGCGCGAGCGCTCGAGGCGAGCCACCCCGAGCTCGAGGCGAGCTGACGTGAGCGAGCTCTCTCACTTCGATGAGAAGGGGGCGCCGCGCATGGTCGATGTCTCGAAGAAGGCCGAGACCGACCGCATGGCGCGCGCGCGCGCGACGGTCCGCCTCCGCGAGGAGACGCGCCAGCTCATCC
>JACQDU010000432.1 GCA_016200955.1 bacterium | reverse complement strand
CGGCGCGCGGCCGGAGCGGCTCGTCATCTACGGGCACTCGCTCGGGACCGCGGTCGCGACCGAGCTCGCGCTCCGGCGGCCCGCGGCGGCGCTCGTCCTCGAGTCGCCGTTCACCTCGATGACCGAGATGGTCCGCCGCGCCGTCCCGTTCCTCGACCCGAAGGACCTCGTCTCGGAGCGCTACGATACGGTCGGGAAGGCGCCGCGCCTCGAGGTGCCGCTCCTCGTGATTCACGGGACGCGCGACCGCACGATCCCCTTCTCGATGGGCCGCGCCGTCTTCGACGCGGCCCCCGAGCCGAAGCGCTTCCTCGAGGTCCCGGGCGGCGGCCACGTCGATTGCTCGGTCGTCGCCGGCGATCAGTTCTACGGCGCGATCCGCGAGCTGCTCGACCGCGCGCTGGGCAAATCGCCCGCGCTGTTCTAAGAGCACGTTTCAGAATTGCGGATTGCGGCCGGTGCGGGCCTTGCGCTTCTTGATGGTGACGGTACCGAAACCGACGAGCTGGACCTTGCTATCCTTCTTGATCCCGTCCTTGATCGCGTCGATCACCGCGTTCACCGCGCGCTCGGCCTTCGCCTTCGACTCGAACTCGCCCTGAATCGTCTCGACCAGCTCAGCCTTGTTCATCTTCCTCGTCCCCTTGATCTCTCTCTGAAGACCCGCCGGAAACGCACGCCCCGCGCGGGTCGTTCCAATAGCGCGCTGTTATAAGGGTGCCGCTCGGGGCGGTCAAGGAAAAAAACTTGCGCAACCGCGCGGACTTCCGGGACGCTTCGCTCCCGGATCTCGCCCCGGGGAAGGAGGGGGAGGGGCGCGGTTCAGGGCCCGCGCCCCTCCGAGAGAGAGACCTCGCGTCGGAGGAGAGGAGGGAGGGGAGTCAACTTGCGACGCCCAAGGGCGTTGCGGCATTTTTACGCGAGCAGCATGCGCGTGTGCGCGACGACCCAGCGCGTGTTCCCGAGGCGGACGGGGTCGGTCGCGATCACCTCCGCGTCCGCGAGGTAGGTCTCGAAGCGGCGGACGGCGGCCATTCGATCGGCGAAGACCTCCGCGTCGAACCCGCACGCGTCGCACGCCACGCCGCACCCGTCCTTGAAGGCGAGGATCGCCTCGGAGCAGTTGGGGCAGGTGAGCGTGAGGACGAGCGGTTCCATGCGTTCGGACCTCCGTTACTCTTGACGTGGGGAAACGCAAGCAGGTTGCCAAGAAAAAGGGGGAGCCATGCAACCACTTGAGTGCATTGACGATGGAAATGCCGGGGTGCCGGCGATGCGGCCCGCCGGGCGTTCCGATTCGTTTCACGCACGGGCTCCATTGGTCTCATCGCGCTCCTCGGGCTCGTCGCGGGGCGCGCCCGGGCCGACGAGGTCCGCCTCGAAAACGGCGACTATTGAGCCCCGCATTGCCAATGGAAGACATGAACAGAGCCAATGGAAGACATGAACAGACGGGAGTAGCCACGGATTCACACGGATTTGCACGGATCTTATCCGTGTTGATCCGTGTCGATCCGTGGCTCGTTCTCGTCCATTCATTCTGCTGGACTCAATAACGCCGTGTTGGAGAGGTTCGCGGACATACGCTTCGATAGCTCCGATACGTCTTCCGACCGCGTCCACGGGCCGCGAGTGGCATCGCGGCCCCGGCCGTGCTATTCTTTCTTCCGACGGCGGTGACGCAGACGCCGTCGGGAGGCCGACCATGGCCGTCTACTGCCCGCGGTGCGAACGGCAGTACCCTCGCTCCCTCCTCGAGGTCGGGCGGACGCTCCTCTGCGCGTGCGGCGCGACGATCGGCGCCGCCCCCTCTCGCGTCGACCGCCGGCGCGACCAGCTTCTCCTCGGGGAGCGCGCGGACCGGCTCTGCCGGATGATCCTCTCGAGCGACACCGACGACGTCGAGGTCGCCCTCGAGCGCAACCGCGTCCGCGAGCTCGCGGAGTCCCTCTTTCCCGACCGGATGGACCTCTACGAGATGATTTACGAGAGCCGGTTCGACAGGCTCTGGCAGCAGTTCCGATCGGTGGCGGAGACCGATGACCTCGACTCGGCCCTTTGAGCGCGCTACAATTCCCTGTCGAAGCGAGGGCTTGCCCGCGTGAAGAAAGACCTCGTGCTCGTGCTCCTCGTCGCCGCGCTCG
>JACQDU010000446.1 GCA_016200955.1 bacterium | reverse complement strand
GCAGCGACTCGCGTCCCTTGAATTCTCCATAGCACCGCCCCCGGCGCGAAGCGGCCACGTCCAACGCGGGATACCGGCGCGGCTCGCGTCGGTGCGCGAGCGTGCGCTCGTGGCGCGCCGGTGATCCCGATGTTCGTTACATACCGGGAGGTGGGCTCGAAACGTCGGCGAGGGGCGCCGCTATGCGCCTCTTCTCATGCCCCTTGACGGCGTGCGACTTGATCCGGTATCATGAGGAGTAGAATGCTCGCCGGTGTTCACGCCGCCGAGGTGCGGCTGCTGGACGCCGGTTCTGTATTTGGAGCCCACCAACAGGTGGGCTCCTCTCATTGAGGCCTCGCGAGAGCTCCTGATGCCCATCGATCGCAGCGCGGTCTTCATCGACGCCGGCTACCTCGAGAAGGTCCTGGAGAAGGAATTCGGGAAGCCCAAGATCCACTTCGGGAAGCTCGTCGAACAGCTCGCGTGCGGCAAGGAACTCCTTCGCGCGTACTACTACAATTGCCCACCGTACCAAAGCAACCCGCCCACGGATGACGAGATGGCTCGGAAGGCGAGCGCCGACAAGTTCTACGCGGCCTTGCGCCGGCTTCCCCGATTCGAGATTCGACTCGGCCGACTCGAGAAGCGCGGTTGTCAGTCCTGCGGCAAGCTGCATTTCCAGCAGAAGCGCGCCGATCTGATGCTCGGGGTCGACCTCGTAAACCTCAGCGCGAAGCAGCAGATCAGCCGTGCCGTCATCGTCGCCGGTGACAGCGACTTTCTCCCGGCGATCCACGCGGCAAAGGATTCCGGCGTCCTCGTCCACCTCTTCCACGGCGGCAAGCTCAACCCGCCACACGATGACCTCTACGACGCTTGCGACGATCGCACCCTCATCGACCTCGTGCTCATCAACAAGGTCAAGTGGATCTGAGCAGGCAGCCGGTCCCATTCCGAGGCTCGTTGCGCTCGGAAGGCCCGTGAAGACGCACTCCAAGTGATTCAGGCAATGGAACTTGAGGGGCTACCCCCGAAGTCCTATAGTCGGGGTCCTCGGCGTTCTTGTGGCATTGTAAGCGACTTGCGCCCTTATGGTTGCCACACTCGCACCCGATCTCCTATACTCCTGCAGACCAGTATAGGATTTCGGGTGCGAGCGCGGAACGCCTTACGCGCCAAGATCATACGTGCGGAAGAACCGCGTGCGCCGTCCCTTTGAGCCTTGCCGGATACGTGCTTCGATCGACGCCGAACTCCCTATGGTGCTTGAGGAACGGCTCCAAGTACCGGCATAGGTGCCGCTGGTCGACACCGGTGACCTCCGCGGCCTCCTTGCTCGTGAGCCCCTCCGACACCGCGGCCAGCGCCGGGAGAAGCTTCCCCTCGAAGACCTCGTAGGCCGCGGCCCGGCGCGGATCGGTCACGAGCCCGTCCTCGCGGGCCGAGCGGATCTCGACGGCCCCCTTGGGGAGCGGGAGCGGCCAGCTCGAGAAGAGGAGCGTGATCCCGCCGTGGCGCTCGAGGCGCTGGCGGCCGATGGCCTGGAGGAGCTCGGCCGAGATCGCGTGCTCCTCGGCAACCGCGTAGGCTCCGTCCTTGCTGCCGCGGTAGCGTCGGACGCGCCTTCCGCCGTAGGCGAGCACCTCGACGCCGCTCTCTCCGCGGCTCGAGTCGCACTTCCCGCCCGCCTCCTCCGCAAGCCCGATCGCCCGCACCTCGATCGCCGCCGGGTTGGGGCGCGGCGTCCCGAGGACGACGAGCACATCGACGCCCTCGAGCGCGTTCTTGCCCCGGAGCCCGCCGAAGTGGAGCGAGCCCGCGAGCGCCAGGTCCTCGACCTCGGCGAGGATCGCACGCGTGAGCGGCTCGACGATGTGCTTGTAGGTGACGAGGCCGAGGGTCGGCCGCTCCGGGTCGCGGACGTGGAGGCGAATCGCCCCGGCGACCACGCGCGCGGCCTCGGCGATCTCGGTCGCGCCCTTCACCGACTCGCGTGAGAACGAACGGTCGACGTACTGGATCAGCCGCGCCTTCGCCGGCCGCGCGAGGGCGATCGGGGCGCTCACGAGGACGTTGAACCCCGGGAACGCGGCCCGCAGAAGGTCGGGGCTCGCCGTCGCGTCGAGGATCGTGAGGGCGAGCTCGGGCTCCGGACGCGGCGCGGCCTCGAGCTCGAGCCGGTCCTCGCGCCGGAGCGCGAGGACCGGCCGTCCGAGGTGCGCATGGTGCGCGGCGCGGAGCGCCACGGGGAGAAGGTTCGTCGCCCCCGGGGCCGTCTCGCTCGCGGCGGCCGTGAGGGCGAGGAGCCGATCGAGCTTCACGATCGCACCCGGGGTCTCGCCAGCGTCGAGGTCGACCCGGGGGCAGGGCTTGAGG
>JACQDU010000445.1 GCA_016200955.1 bacterium | reverse complement strand
TTCTGCATGTCGGCCTCGCACTGAGCGGTCGCCGGAGCGACGACCTCGGCGGCGAGCTTGTTCTTCATCTGCTCGACGCGGGCTTCCTGGAGCTTGAGCTCGGCCGTGGCGCGGGCGACGAGGGCCGCGACCTGGCCTTGCTGCTCGGCCACGAGAGCTTGCTGCATGGTCTCGGCGTTGCGCGTCCGGCGCTCGGACTCGGCGCGGGCGACCGAGAGCTCGGCCTCGAGGCGAGCGAGCTCCGCCTCCTGCTTGTTCCTGGCCGCCTGGATGAGCGACTGGGCCTTGTTCGTCGCCTCCGCGATCCTCGCGTTCTTGACGATCTCGGCGCTCTGCTTGCGGCCGGTCGAGTTCAGGTAGCCGGAGTCGTCGGAGACGTTCTGGATCTTGAGCGTGTCGAGCGTGAGCCCGAGCTTGTGGAGGCCTTCCTCGGCCTCCTTCTGGAGCTCGATCGAGAACTTCTCCTTCTCGCCGTTCACCTCCTCGGGAGTGAGCGTCGCGAGGACGCCTCTCAAGTTGCCCTCGAGCGTTTCCTTGGCGATCTGCATGATCTTCTGGCGGGGCTTACCGAGGAAGCGCTGGAGAGCGTTGTCGAGCGCCGGAGACTCGCCCGCGATCTTCACGTTCGCCACGCCCTGGACGTTGAGCGGGATGCCGCCCTTCGAGTAAGCGCCCTTGACCTCGACCTCGATCGGCATGTTCGTCAGGTCCATGCGATCGACGACCTCGAAGAGCGGGACGCGGTAAGCGACGCCGCCCTTGATGATCCGGTAGCCCACGTCTCTCCCGTTGAGCGTCCGCTTTCTTCCTGAGAGGACGAGGACCTCGTTCGGGCCGCAGAGGCAGATGATGTTCTTGATCGTCGCCGCGACGACGATCCCGAAGATGAAGAGCACGAAGACGATCCCGCCGATCGCGCCCGCGGTGTCCGCGAGGATCGGAAGGAGAGCAAGCGAGAGCGTCATGACGCGCTCCTTTCATCGGCGACGGGCGCCTGTCCGTTCGAGCCCGCGCCATTCCCCGCGAGCGTCCCGGTGACGTCGATCCCGACGGCCGCTCGCAGCTCTCCCAGGACCCGGCCGACGGCCGCCGGGTAGCTGGCTATGTAGTTCGGCAAGCTCGAGCCGTCTCCCCGGTCCACGAGCGTGACGGTTCCGACCTTCACGTGGCCGAGCCGCTCGACGATCTGCTTCAGGATCGGCTCGAGCTGCTGGATCACGATGATCGCCTTGGCTCCCTCTCCCGCCTCGGTCCAGGCGGCGTTCAGGAGGTCGATGCTCGCCGCGGTCGCCTTGCCGCGCTCCGCGATCGGAGCGGCCTGTCCGCGAGCGAGGATCGCCTTGGCCTTGTTCTCCGCCTCGGCGCGCACGACGACGTCGGCCATGAGGCGCTTCCCTTCGAGCTCGGCGCGGATCCGCTGGAGCTCCTGCTCGGCGACGGCGCGCGCGGTCTCGGCGCCGGCCTTCGCGCGCTCCTCCTGGGATTTCGCGGCCGCCTCGAGGTCGGCCTTGGCGCGGCGGACCTCGTTCGTCTTCGTCGTGATCGCCTGCTCGGCGCGTTCCTTCGCGACCTGCGCCTCGCCGTTCGCGATCGACTCCTGCTGCGCCGCCTCGCGCGCCGCGTTCGACTCGGCGATCTCGGCCTCGCGGTGGATCTCGGCGATCTTCTTCCTGCCGACCGAGTTCAGGTAGTTGATGTCGTCCGCGACGTGGTGGATGTTGAACGTGTCGAGGTGCAAGCCCAGCTTCCTGAGGTCGGGCTCGGCCTCCTCCGTCAAGCTGTGAGCGAACTTGATCCGGTCGGAGTTGATGTGCTCGGGAGTGAGCCCGGAGATGATCCCTCGCAGGTGGCCTTCGAGCATCTGCTTCGCCGTGTTCCGGATCTCCTCGCGCGAGCGTCCGAGGAAGCGCTCGATCGCGTTCCCGACGACCTTCGGGTCGTCCGAGAGCTTCACGTTCGCGGTCGCCTGGACGTTGAGCGGGATTCCTCCCTGGGAGTAAGCGTTCTGGATCCCGATCTCGACCTCCATGTTCGTGAGGTCCATGCGGGAGACCTGCTCCTTGATCGGAATCCGGAGCGTCCAGCTCCCGAAGATCGGCGTGAATCCGACGCTCTGTCCGTTCGCGAGCGTGTTCCTGCGCCCGGAGATGATGAGCACCTCGTTCGGGCGCCGGATGAAAAGGACCATGTTGATCGCCGCCATGACCATGAGGAACAGGATGAGGCAGGCGAACGCGATCCCGACCACGGACCCGAAGCCGAGCTCAGCAAGGAAGAAAGCCATCGCGCGTTCCTTTCGTGTCTGGAGACCCGAGAACCGCATCCGGTCGAGCTCAGCGCGTCCGCGACCTCGAGTCGGTGCGTTCGATAGTTAAGCCCTGGGAGACGGCGCGGGAGAGACGCACGCGACGCCGTCCGTCACGTCCACGACCAGCGCCTGGGAGCCCTTGGGGAGGCGCTCGCCCCCATCGCAGCGCGCCGGAAGGTCGATGAGAGAGCCGCGCGAGCTGAGCCGGATCCTTCCCGGCTCCTCGGGCGTCACCTCGAGGAGGACTTCGGCGGTGAGGCCCACGTAGCTCATCTCCGTCGGGAGAGAGTTCACGACCTGGTTCCTGAGCCTCGCGAGGATCCACGCCGCGAAGACGCCGCAGCCGAGGCCGATCGCCGCCGCGATCGCGAGGACGACCCGGGTGTCGTCTCCCGCGAGGTTGAGCTTCGTGAACAGGACGCCCGTGAGGCCGAAGAAGTCCGCCGCGAACGTCCAGAAGCGCATCGAGAGGAACAGGAAGAAGGGCCCGGCGCCTCCCCCGTGAGCGTCTCCGTGGCCCGCGTCCATCGAGTGGTCGGCCGAGATCCCGCCCCCGTGGTCGACTCCGTGGTGCCCCATGACGAGCGACGCGAGGAGAAGGACTCCACCCACCGCGAGGGCGGTCTCGTAGATGACCAGCATTCGGTCGCTCTCCCCGGCCAGGGCCGCAAAATGAACCCTACAACGTGGACCGTCTTCGGACAAGCCAGGAAGGGGCGAAAACGGCTCCCATCGGAGGCTCGGGCGAAAGCGCGTCGCGTCAGGTTGGCGTCCGATCGGCCGGAGACGCGGAGACTCTCGCGCTGCCCGGGCGGGGTCCCGACGACCGTACGTTGCCCTCGGAGGCGAATGGCGATGATCAGCATGTTGAAGCGGCGCGAGATCCAGGTGCCGGGGGCGGGCGGTTGCCGTCGATCTCCTGACACGCTACGTTGGCCCGGTGAGCAGCCATCGAGTGCCCGGTGGGGTGGTGCACAAGCTGCCTGGAGACATGCGCCAGGCCTTGCTCGCCAACCCCACGGCACTCGATGCCTGGAAGGGCATCACGCCTCTGGCCCGCAACGAGTTCATCTGTTGGGTCGAGGATGCAAAGCAGGAGATGACCCGAGACCGCCGCATTCGCCGGACCCAGGAAGAGCTGGCAGAAGGCCAGCGTCGGCCCTGCTGCTGGCCAGGGTGCAAGCACCGCGAGCGCACGGGCAAATAGCCACTAGCGCCCGACGCCTTGCGTCGCCGGGTCGGTCCGCCTTGCGAAGACCCTGTGTCGAGCGCGAGCGACCCCGTCGTAGCCAGCGTCACGGAGCCTTCCCGGGACCCACCGGAGCACTGCGCCAACGACCCGCCGTGCTCCTCCGAGCCGGAGGAGCACGTGGAGAACGGCCTCCGA
>JACQDU010000444.1 GCA_016200955.1 bacterium | reverse complement strand
GGCGCGTCCGGCGGCGCCTCTGTTCGAGGCTGAGCGCGCACGGCTCGACGCGTGGGACGAGAGACGGCCGCTCCTGGGAGAACGGCTCGACTTCACGATCCCCGAGGCCATGCTCGAGAGCGTCACGGCGGTGGCGTCGGGGCTGCCGCCCTCGCTCGCGCCCCGCGCTCACTTCCTGGCAGCGAGAGCGCACGCCCTCTGCGGACGGCCCAGGGAAGCGCTCCGGGAGCTCGACACCGCGGCGCCGAGCGGGCCGCTCCCGGCCGAGCACGCGCTCGAGCGCGCGCTCGCGACGTGGGACCTGCTCCTGTTCGAGCGCGCGTTCCGCGTCCGGGATCGCATCGAGGAAGGCATGCGCACCTGCCGCGAGCAGCTCGCGATCGCGACCGTCCTGGGAGACGTCCCGAAAGAGCACCTCTCGTGGATGAGAGACGCGCTCTCGCTCGAGAGCGGCGACCTCGACGCGCTCTCCTCTCGGGCGCGCGCGCTCGCGGAGAAGGACCCCGAGCGTACGGCCGTGCGCGAGAGGCTCCTCGGCGACCGCCTCCTCCTCGAGCGCGACCTCGCGAAGGCCGCTCTTGCCTACGACGCCTCCCTCGCCGCGCGAGACAACGTCCCTCAAGCGGTCGCCGGTCGTTGCTTCGTCGCGCTCGAGCTTGCGCGCAACGGGGACGCCGCCGAGAGCGAGCCGGCCCGGGCCCTCCTCGCGCGCACGCTCGCTCTCGCGCCCGAGGCGATCGAGGCGACCGTGGCCTCGGGCTGGTCCCGGCTGCTCGCGCTCTCACGGGGAGAGCTCACGACCGTCTCTCTCGAGCATTCGGACCACGAAGCCCGGGCGGTCTGCGATGCCCCGAACGGCCGCTTCCAGGTGAGATGGGCCTTCTCCCGTGGACGCACCGAGGTCCGGGTCCAGCTCACGGGTTCCTCGACGAAGGGCGACGGAAAATGACCGGCCCCGGCTTCCCGAGCACTCTCTGGACGCTCATCCGGAGCGCGGGAGCGGGGCGAGAGGCGGCCGTCGCCGACTTCGTCACGCGCTATCGGCCGGCCGTCGTGCGCTTCGCGTGCCGGCGCGGCCTCGACGCCGCAGAGGCGGAGGACATCGCGCAGGAAGTCTTCGTGCGAGTCTTCGACGACGGCCTCCTCGGGCGAGCGGACCGCGCGCAAGGCCGGTTCCGGAGCCTCCTCCTCGCGGTGACGCGCCACGTCCTCGGCCACCACTTCGAGCGCCGGAGCGCGCAGAAGCGCGGAGGCGGCAAGGCGCCGCTCTCGCTCGACCGGACCGACGTCGCCGCGATCGCCGAGGTCGCCGCGCGCGACGAGCGCGACCCCGACTTCGACCGCGAGTGGCTCGCCGCGCTCCTCGCCCGCGCCCTCGAGCGGCTCAAGGTCGAGAACCGCTCCTACCACGAGTGCCTGAGCGCCTTTCTGGTCCACGGGAAGAGCCACAAGGAGGTCGCGGCCGCTCTCGGGAAGACGGAGGCGCAGGTCCGGCACGCGATCTCTCGCGGGAAGGCGAAGCTCGGAGCGATCCTGCGCGACGAGATCGCCGAGTACGCCCTGTCTCCCGGCGAGTTCGCCGACGAGGTGCGGTATCTGTCGGCTCTCCTCGACCGCTCCGAGGCCCCGGAGAAGCCCTGAGCGAGTCGCGCCCGCATGTCGGTGGCCCTCACCCCTCCCTCTCCCGCTTCGCGGGAGAGGGGGTCGCCGTTCAAAGAACCCCGGAGCACATCGACGGACACCGGGTCGCTTCTTCGGTGTTCCTCGGTGCGTTCGGTGGTTACACATCTCTCCCCGCTCCTCGAGAGGGCGATGACTTGCGCGGACGACTTCGAACGAAGACGCGGCGCGGTGGGAGGTCGCCGCGCGCCTTCCGTATCCAGGTCTCGAGCGCATGGCGTCGTGCTCTCGTGCGCCCGGAGGGAACGAATGAGGTCGCTTCGAGCCGTCGCGCCGCTCCTCTTGGTCCTCGCCCTTGTCGGCACCGCCGGCGCCGGAGACGAGCGCGCTTGCAAGGTCGGGGAGTGGCGTCTCACGAAGATCACGGGACACCGGAAGGCCCAGGACGGCGTCCCCGTCCCGTGCGAGCCGCGGATCGGCTACCTCTACGAGTGGATCGACCGGATCGAGGGCAACCTCGTCTACCGGAAGCACCAGGAGGTCTTCCCCGCCGATGACGGGAGCTGGGCCTCGGACCGCGAGCCCACCGAGCGGCGTCCCGCCGACACGAGAGCGGGACCGTGGCTCCACTGGACGATCGGCGAGCGCGCGAAGACCGAGACGCTGGTCGTGGACGGAAAGAAGCTCCGCTGCGAGGTGAAGGAGTCGCAGGACGCCGGCGGCGCGAGCTCGACGGACTGGTACTCCCCCGACGTCCTCCTCGGGCGAGTCAAGTGCATCTACCGCGACAAGGACGGCGTCTCGCACGAGGAGGAGCTCGTCGAGTTCGGGGACATGGGCGGCGCCGCGAAGCCCATCGTCGCGCGCTCTCCCGAGAGGCCGGCCGGGAGGCCCGCGAAGGACGACGGGTCGCCCCGGAGCGACGCTCCCGGGAAGGACAAGGGCGCGCCCGCGAAGGACGCCGCGCCTCTCGTGAAGGTGGGCGAGTGGCGGATCACGAAGAGCTCGATCCACTCGATTCCCGGGAGCGGGGGCGCGCGCACGCAGCTCGAGAAGCCGGTCGTGGGCTACCTCCTCGAGTGGGTGGACGGCGTCGAGGGAGGCAACGTCCGCCTCAAGTACCAGGTCCTCCGGCCCGACCTCGCGGCCGGGCTCGCTCCCGGCGAGCGCGTGATCGAGCCCTCGCAGCTCAGGCGGAGCCCGGCGCGCGGCGCCGTGCTCGAGGAGCTCGAGGTCGCGGGCAAGAAGCTCTCGTGCGAGAAGCGCGTCGAGACGAGAGCCGACGGGTCCGTCGAGACCGTCTGGCGCAGCCCCTCGGTCCTCGACCTCGTGAAGCAGACCTTCGAGAAAGACGGCGTCGTCTCGAGCGAGCACGAGGTCGTCGACTGGGGCTCCTCGGGAGGCAAGGCCCGGCCCGTCGTCGCGGCGCCCGAGGCGAAGTAGCGGCGCTCGCCTCAGACGGAGAAGAACGTGTTCTCCTCGACGCGCGGCGACGGCTCCGTCGCGAGCCGCGGTCCCCGCCAGAAGCGCGCGAACGTCGCGAGGTAGCCCGGGCGCTCGCGCGCGGGGTCGTCGAAGCGCGGGAGGAGGTGCCACGGCACTCCCGGGTTCTGGTGGTGCGCGAGGTGCCAGTTGAAGTTGAGCACCGCCCTCTCGTGGACCCAGTGAGTCGCGAGGTTGTGCGCTCCCTCCGTCACGTGCCGCGGCGAGCCCGTGTGCGTGATGTAGTTCTGAGACGACCACGAGACGGCGTGGATCGCCCAGAGCACGGCCCACGTCGAGAGCCTGAGGTCGAGCGCCCAGAACATGAGCGCGTGGAGCGCGATGACTCCCAGGCACTCGAGCCTCACGCGGCGCACGAGCGAGCGCGGGACTCCGTTGACCATGGCCGCCGCCGAGGTCGAGCTCTGGAGGAGCTTCGTCCGGCAGAATCCCTCCCACAGGAGCAGGATCACGTTCGAGAACGCGATCGAGAGCCAGAGACCGCCCATGTAGAGGAAGTAGAAGTAAGCCCGCTTCCTGACCGTCCTGTCTCCCTCGTAGTAGAGGTCGAACATCTCGCTGTCGGTCCGGTTGCGGCCGTGGTGTCCCAGGTGGCACGCGCGCAGGAACGTGAAGGAGCACGGGAAGGCCGCGGCCAGGAGGAAGCCGAACGCGTCGTTCACGCCGGGCCTCGAGTCGAACAGCCGGTGCCACGCCTCGTGGAGGAGCGAGTAGAGCGTCATCATGAGAGCCGCGTGGATGACTCCCACGAAGACGACCGCGGCCCACGAGGTCTGTCTCGCGGCGATCGCCTGGAGCGAGAAGGTCGCGGCGACCACGAAGACCGCGAGCGCCGCGTTGAGCCGGTGGCGCGGCCGGAGGTCGGTCGGCCTCTCGCCCTCCGCGGCCCTCTCTCGCGGGAACGCGATCGCCTCGGCGACGAGCGCGACGACGACTCCTCCCGCGACGTCGGCGACGAAGTGCTGCTTGACCGTGAGCGTCGAGAGGTCGATCAGCCCGCCCCAGACGAGCCACAGGAGACTCCCCCGGCCGCGCGCCAGCCTGAGCGCCAGGAGGCACGTGACCGCGACGTGCGTGCTCGGGAACGTGTTCCCGGGTCCGTCCGAGCGCCGGAGGTTCTCGTAGAACGGCCGCCAGAGAGGATCGATCTCCTCGAGCGGCGGGCGCGGGTAATGCGAGGTGAGCAGCGCGAACCCGGCGTAGCAGATCGCGTTCGCGACGAGCACGGAGACGATGAGCCTCCGGAACTCGAGCGCCGGGAACCGCCACGCGGCCGCGAGCATGAGCCCGTAGAAGCTCAGGTAGACGAGGATCGTCCCCGGGAGGAACGGGATCGCCCGGTCGAGCGAGCTCATGAGGTCGACCCTGTGCGGCAAGCTCGCGTTGAGCGCCCGGTAGCACGCGAACGTCGCCGCGTAGACGAGGACCGCCGCCGCGAGACGACCGAGGAAGGTCCCGAGCAGCCGATCGACGAGCTTCGCCGGGCTCAGAGCGCGCATGCGATCGTCCTCGCGAGCTGCGCCGTGAGCGCCGTCTCCCGCTCGCTGCGAGGCGCTCCCTCGAGCCAGGGGCGAGGGTCGACGACGGGGTGATAGGTCACCACGATCTTGCCCGGCAGCGGATACGGCCGACCCTTGGGCCAGCAGCGCCGGGCTCCCTTGATCGACACCGGCAAGATCGGTGCTCCGGTCTCGAGCCCGAGCCGCGCGAGGCCCGGCTTCCAGGGATCCATCTCGCCGTTCTCGCCCGACGTTCGCTCGCCCTCGGGGAAGACTCCGAGCGCCTCGCCGCTCTCGAGGACGGCCAGCGCGCGGCGCAGAGTGGACGGCTTCGGGCGCTCGAGGTCCACGGGGAGCGCTCGGTGGAGCTCGGTCAGGGCGCCGATGAGAGGCCAGGTGAAGATCGACGCCCACGCCATCCAGTAGACGTAGCGCTTCATGCGCATGCCGACGACGAACGGGTCGAAGTAGCTCGGGTGATTCGCCGCCACGATGAGCGGACCGCTCTCGGGCCACGCTCGGAGGACGCGGAACTCGACTCGATGGAAGACGGGGAAGTAGCCCTGGGCGAACAGGCGCTCGAAGCGGACGAGCGCTCGCGGCGGTTCGCCGGGGCCCTCCGATCGTCCTGAGCGTAGGCCGCGCGAAGCGCGGCCGAAGTCGAAGGACGCGCCCGTCGACTTCGGGCGAACGGAGGTGGGCTCGTCTTCTCTCACGAATTCCACGGTCAGCTCACGAGCGCTCGAGGAGCGGGATACCTCGGCCCGAGGCGTTCGACGTACCACTCGCGCAGGGCCGGGAGACGCTCCTGGGAGACGTCCGGGTGCAGGTGGTGGACGACGTGGCAACCCACGTGATGCGGAGCGATGAGGAGCGCTCCCACGAGGCCGAGGTCGTGGTCGCACGCGGTCTCGAGGATCTTCTCGCGAGAGGCGCTCGCTTCGGGGAGCGCGCGGTGGTCGAGGGCGTCGCGGATCCCGCAGAGGAGCCCCGCGAGGAGCGCCGGGATCGCGTAGCCCACGAGGACGGCTCGCGGCCCGAGGAACGCGAGCGCGCTCCCGTGGGCGAGCGCGTGCACGAGGACCTGGCCCCGCTCGCCTCGAGCGCACGCGAGGACCTCGGGGTCGTCGCGCAGGTCTCTTCCGGTCCGGTCGAGCAGGAAGGCTCGCGCGTAAAGGTTCCTGAGAGCCGGGACGCCCAGGGCGAGGACGCCAAACGGCGCGCGGATCGTCCAGAAGGGCACCATGAACGCGAGACGCAGCGCGAGGAGCGCCTGCACGAGCGGCCGGCCGGCCGCGGCCTCGGAGAAGTAAGGGTCGCCTCGAGTCCCCGCGTGCCGGTGGTGCCGGAGGTGGTGGTAGCCCATGGCGAGCGCCGTGCTCGCGACCGGGGCTCCCGTGAGCACCTCGAGGAGGACCTCTCGCGGGCCGCGCGCGCGTCGGGGGACGTGGACGAGGTCGTGGAGGAGCACTCCGAGCGCCTGGATCCTCCCCGCGACCACGAGCACGAGGACCGCCGCGAGCGGCCACGGCGCGAACGCGAGCGCGACCCACGCTCCCAGGATCGCGATCCAGTCGAGGAGCGCCGATCGGAGGAGATGCCCGCTCGTCGGCCGGGCGAGGAGAGACGCCGGGACCTCGGCGGCGCAGCGCGCGAGCTCGATCGGGAGCTCTCTCGTCTCGCAGGCAGCGGTGCTCATACGAGGGCCATCTCGAAGCCCGGGCGGCCGGGGCCGATCGGGCTCTCGTTCCAGCGGTTCCCCGGCTCGCTCACGACGTAGAGCCTCGCGGGGAGCGCCGTCTTCCGGTAGCGCGCGAACGCCGGCGCGAGCGGGTCTCCTTCGAGGACGCACGCGGAGAGGAAGTGGTAGCCGCGTCCGTGGTGGTCGTCGTAGATCCGATCGAGGAGAGCGGCCATCGCGGCCGGGTCCTCGTCCGCGATGCTCACGTGAGTGAGATAGAGATACCGGAACAGCTCTCCCGGCCGCGGGAGCGACGTCGCGCCCGTGAGAGGAGCGACGAGCCCGAGCCCGGCTTTCACCCAGCGCATGCGGCCGCGGTACGAGAGGACGCGGAAGCGCTTCACCGGAGCGGCCTCCCAGACGGCCACGGTCCCGCGCATGCGCCCCGCGCGGTCGTGCGCGACGTAGAAGCTCTCGACCGCGAGACCCGGCCAGCGGCGCAGGCGCTCGCGGATCACGCCCTCGTCGATCGCGTAGCCGAAGGGCCTCGAGCGGTGGTCTCTCTCGAGGAGCGCTCCGATCGCTCCGAGGTCGTCTTCCCGCGCTCTCCTCACGATGAGGTCCGTCGCTCGCGGGCGGCCGCGCGACGTGAAGTGGACGCTCAGGATGTCGAAGCCGACCCACGGCCGATAGAACGGCTTGTCGGGGAAGCGCGGGTGCCTCTCGACGAGAGCGCGCCGCGCCAGCTCGTTCGAGGAGATCACGACCGTGAGCATGGCCTCGCACCCGAACGCGCGGCACGCCTCGCGGAACGTCGCGCCGAAGTGGCGTCCGAGGACGAAGCCGCCGCGCGCTCCAGGGGCGAAGCGGAGGTCGCCCGCGTAGCCCACGGGCACGCGCGCTCCCGCGAGGTAGCCGTCGCGGCCGAGATACGTCCCCGACCCCAGGACCTCGCCCGCTCTCTCGACGACGAAGGAGAGCTGCTTCGCTTCCTGGAGGTCGTAGAGGGCGAAGAAGTCCGGGTCTCGCTCGACGGCGAGCTCGAGGTCGGACTCCATGGTGATGCTCTTCATGAGCTCGCAGAGCGCCTTGTTGTCGTCGCGCGTCGCGGGCCGGAGGTGCACGCCGCGCGCGGTCGCCGGGGGGCGGGGGGCGGAGTCGCTCGCGACGTGGCCCCCACGCAGCTCCGTCTCAGACATAGAACGTGACCTCGCGCTTCTCGGGGGCGGGAGGAGGGCCCGTCTCTCCTCGCTCGGCCCAGTCTCTCAGCGACTCGACGTGGAGGTGGTGGAGGTCCGCCTCGGCGTTCAGGAAGTCTCTCCCGTAAGCTCGAAGCGAGCGTCCCTGGTTCGCGAGGATCACGACGTCTTGCTCGATCACCTTGCGCGTGTAGCGCGGGAGCCAGATCCGGGCGAGGCGGTCGAGCACGCGCGAGCCGAGCCGGTACGCGATCCCCGTGAAGACGAGCGTCTCGAGCGGCGCGACGGGAGTGCACTGTGAGGTGATCACGAACGAGCGCTTCTCCCCGAAGTCGTAGTCGACGCGCGTCACGTTCGGCATGAAGAATCGGTCCGTGTGAGTCACCGGCTCGTTCCAGGGGTTCAGGATCCGCCCCCAGAAACCGATCCGATCACCCTCGTGGTGGTAGGTCACGGAGACCGAGTCGGCCGTGCGCTCGACGGTCGCGGCGATCTTCCGCTTGACCTCGTCCCGGAACCACGTCCCGTGCACGGAGAGCGTGTGCGGGACGTCGATGAAGTTCTCGACGCAGTTCGTGACGTCGTTCTCGAACCGCGTGACCATGGTGTAGCTCTCCCACCCGGGCTCTCCCACGTGAGGGAAGCGGAAGGGATCGCCGCGAGATTTCGCCGCGTCTCCCAGGAAGACCCAGACGAGCCCGTCCTGCTCGCGCGTCTCGAAGCGCTCGAGCGTCTTGAGCGGGCGAACGAAGCTCTCGGGGCCCTCGCTCGGGATCCTCACGCAATGGCCGTCCCGGTCATACGACCAGCCGTGATACGGGCAGACGAGGCAGCCGCCCTCGATCCGGCCCTCCGAGAGCTGGGCGTTCCGGTGGAGACAGCGGTCGCGGAAACAGAGCGGCTCGCCGCGCGCGCCCCGGTGGAGGACGAGGTTCTCCTCGAGGATCCTGCGGCCGATCGGGCGAGACGCGCTCACCTCGGACGAGAGCGCGGCCACGTACCAGCGGTCCTTGAGCGTCCCGCACCGCTCGCGCATGAGAGGCGGATGGTTCCCATTCGTTCTCACGGTGCCGCCCCCGCCGCGACGGCTCGCCCGGCCGCTGCTCTCGCTTCGGGAAAGACAGAGGGCCAGAAGAGGCCGGCGTGGAGGCTCGCCGGCTTCACGTTGCCCGCCTTCGCGCCGCGCGAGACGAGCGCTTGCTCGAAGCGGCGCGCGCCGTCTCTCACTCGCACGACGCGGAGGGCGTCGAGCTGGCCGAGGACGCGCGCGTGGTCGTAAGCGTGGGCCTCTCTCAGGTCGTCTTCCATGCCCTGCGCCGTCGACTCGAGCGCGGCGTCCTGCGAATCCGAGTCGATCAAGAGAGCGTAAGCCGGCGTCTCGTCGAGGAGCGGCGCCACGAGAGCGAAGCGCGCCTCGACGCGGTTCCGCGCGAGGGCGCGGGCGAGCACTTCTCCCACGCGAGCGGGCGAGAGCTTCTCTCCCCTGAGATCGCTCACGCCGTCGGCTCGCCCGACGAAGCGCACGCGCGGAGTCCGCCGGAAGCGGCCGACGACTTCCACGATATCTCCCAGGTCGTAGCGGTAGAGACCGCCTCCCGTCGTCAGGATCGGACGGTAGCGGCCCCCGAGCTCGGCGCGGGAGCACGGAATCGCGCACTCCCCCGAGTCGCCCTCCGGGAAGAGCTCGAGGAGGTGCGAGCCGACCGCCAGCACCGAGCCTTCTCCCCCGGGAATCGGGAAAGAGACGACGCCCTCGGTCGCGAGGAGCCCCTTTCCCTGGATCGCCACGCGAGCCGGAAGGAGATTCACGAGTGACGGAAGGGCGAGAGAGGCCGCGGCGTCGGTCCAGCAGCTCACGAGAGCGAGATCGGGCCAGAGGCGCTCGAGGTCGAGCCCACGAGCGAGCGCGTCTCGCACGACGCGAGCGCGCGCGGGATCGGGAGGCAGCGGCCGGAGGCCGCTCGCGCGCGCGAGCCCGGGATCGAGCGCGAGCGTCCCTCGCTCGATGTCGTTCGCGAGAGCCTCTCCGTGCGCGCGCGCGTGCTCGAGGAGGAGGACGAGGAAGCTCGGGTTCCAGACGGAGATCAAAGCGAGGTGACGGTCCGCGAGGAGGTAGCGGAGCGTCGCGTGGCGGCAGCTCTCGATGTCGGGGAGGCGCGCGACGCCCGGCGGAACGGGAAGGAGCACGCCGAGCGCGCGCCGGACGAGCGGCGGGAAATACTCCCTGTCATCCTCGAAGCCCACGCGGGCTCCCCCGGGCGTCCTCTCCTCTCTCCTGGCGACGGGAGAGATCGACCAGTAAGAGCTCCCCGAGCGGAGCGCGGGGAAAGCGCCCAGGAGCGACGCGATCCATGGGCCCGTCGCGGCGCCGAGCTCTTCCAGGAGAGCTCGCGTTTAGGGAACGTACTTCGAGGAGCGCGTCGAGCCGCTCGACTTCTCGAACGCGAGCGGCGGCTCGCGCGTGAGCACGCTCGGCTCGCCCGCGCGCACGCGGTCGATCCACGGCTCGAGCTCGTCGTAGCCGCGGATCGGCACCGCCCGCTGGAAGTCGGCGAGCGTCCGCGCGCGAGAGAGGCCGTGGGCCGCGCCGAACGCCGTCCCCCGCGCTCGAGCGAGGACGCGGCGCAGCGCCCTCTCCTGCGCTCGGTCGGGATCGCTCGCGGCGTCCAGGAAGCGAGACCACGCTCCCACGAGCGACGTGCGATACGCGAGGTTGAGCGCCGAGAGGATCGCGCGCCTCACGAGGCGGCGCTCCCGGTCGAGACGGGCTCGGGGCGAGAGGGCTTCGTCTTTCCCAGCAGGCGCGCGAGCGGCTTCGCGACGAGATACTTCGCGCCAGCCCGGAGGAGCTCGCTCATGCGGATCTCGGCGAGGCAGCAGAGCTCGTCGCCCGCGGCGTGGGCGGGGTTGCGCTCGAGAAAGAAGCGGACCTCGGGGTCCATGGCCTCATCCAGCGGGATGTCGACGAAATCCGGCCGCACGGCTCCCAGGCACTGCGAGAAACGGACGATCCCGCTCGCGGCGTCGTAGTGCTCGCGGAACTTGAGCCGCGCGACGTGGTCGAGGAGAGCCTGCACGCGAGCGGGCGTCTCGCCGTGGCGGTTCGGCCACGACGTGAAGTTGTTCCGCATGAGCAAGTACGTCTTGTGGCCCTTCGAGATCAGGAACCAGAAGACCGGCGTGAGCGGGCGAGCGAGCTTCGTCCTCATGAGGAAGAAGAAGAACGCTCGCTGGAGCGCTTTCGTGCCCCACCAGGCGCGGTCGATCACCGTGTCGCCCGAGAAGACCGTGAGGAGGCGCCGGCCGTCGAAGTCGGTCGGGATGAGCTGGATCGTGCTGAAGCCGGCGAGCCGCTCTCCCGCGAAGATCCGGATGACGAGCTGTTTCTCCGAGAGGTCGGCGAGGAAGCGCTCGCGCGTGACCGAGCTGTAGTACTGCTCGAACAGCGCGAACATGGCGTTGCGTTCGCGGGGATCCAGCGTCGGCACGGCCTCGAGCCGGGTCGCCAGGCGCGCTCTCACGTTCCCTCCCCCGATCGCGGCATTCTTTCACACCCCGAGGCGATCGGGAATGCGCGCCGCGGCCGTCGTGGAACTTACGGGAGAACGCCGAGCAGGCCGCAAAGAAATGGAGCGAGAAACATTAAGTGGAGCGAATTGAAGATCGTCGTCGTCCTATTGAGCCGCACGAAGCGCGCCTCGTCATCGGTGGCGAACCAGGTCCCGTCGTCTCCCACGGTCCTTCCGTGAACGAGCCCGAAGAACGATCGTGCGTAGTAGACCTCGACGAGGAGGCTTCCTAAGTTGAAGATCACGAACGCCAGGATCCACCGCTCGAGCGAGGTGGCGAGCCCCGAGAGCTCGGCGCGGAACCAGACGAGCCCGGACGCGAGGACCGCGATGCAGAGGACGTCGTGAGCGATCCCGATCGGCGGGCGCCAGTTCTTCGTGACGTAGAGCATGAAGAGCTCGCCGATGCCGCGTAGCCACATGAGCGATCCGAACGAGAGGAGGAGGATGCGCAGGCTCGCCGGCACGTTCCGGTCGAAGCCGAGGATCGGCGAGAGCAGGAACCAGTCGAGCACCGCGATCGCGAGCCACACCGTCTTGGGCCGCGAGATCCGGCCGCCCGTCGCCGCGGACGCGTTCTGACGCCGCCTGAAGAGCAGGACCGACGATGAGACGAGGACGAGTGAGACGACGATGAGCACTCTCGAGCGCGTCTCGATCCCCGTCACGAAGCCGCCTCAGGCCCGCGCCGCGAGCTGGGAGGTCCCTCGGCTCACCGATCCGCGCATCCCGTTCGCCGGCCTCCTCACGCTCTACTGCATCTTGGGCTTCTTGCTCTTCGGTTTCAACCGCAGCCCGTTCCAGATGCTCGCGATCCTCGGCTCGGGAGCGCTGCTCGACATGGCGCTGGCGCGCTCGATCCACGGGAGGAAGATCGTCCCGCTCTCGGCTTACATCACGTGCTGCTCGCTCGCGCTCCTCCTCAACTACTCGCACTCGAGCTGGGTCCTGTTCGTGCCGGTCTACCTCGCGATCGGCTCGAAGTACGTGTTCACGTTCGACGGGCGGCACGTCATGAACCCGTCCATGTTCGGCGTCGCCGTCTCGCTCCTCGCGAGCGACGAGCTCATCACGGCGGCGCCGGCTTACCAGTGGGCGGGCGGCGCGTTCGCGCTCTCGGCCTTCATCGCCATGGGAGCGCTCGTCCTGTTCGTCTTCAGGATCGGGAGGAGCTGCCTCGTCCTCTCGTTCCTCGCGTTCTACGCGCTCCAGACGGCGCTCCGCGCTTACGTGCTGCGGTTCCACCTGCCGCCCGAGGTCCTCTTCCTGGGCACGCTCGGAGCGCCGTCCTTCTTCATCTTCACGTTCTACATGATCACCGACCCGGCGACGTCGCCCTCGAGCGCGCGCGGGCAGGTCCTGTTCGCTCTCGTGCTCACGCTCGTGGACCTCGTCCTGCACCTCAAGGAGAGCGTCTACACCTTCTTCTATGCCGCTCTCGCCTGCGGCGTGGCGAAGCTCGTCTTCCTGCACCTGAGAGCGATCTTCCGCGAGGGCCCGCGCGCCTACGCACGCGAGCGCCTGAGCGCGAAGCTCGCGAAGCGCCTCGCGATCGTGCCCGGCCCGGGGCTGGCGCTCGGTCTCTCTTGCCTGACCGTCCTCTCGTCGCGGATCGCGCCGGTGGACCCGGGGTTCCGGCTCGTGGCGATCCCCGAGAGCCAGTCGGGCATCCACACGGAGATGGGCACTCTCCTCGAGGAGGTCGACCCGCGGATCCAGCACATCGCGAAGTGGGTGCTCAGCGTGGGCGACGCAGTGGCGGTTGCGGACGTGGACAACGACGGGCTCGTGGACATCTTCCTCACGAACCCGCTCAAGCGGCCCGAGGACCGGTGCGCGCTCTACCGGAACCTCGGCGGCTTCCGCTTCGAGCGCGTGCCTCTCCCCGACCTCACGCGGTGGTTCGCGGACCCGAAGGCCCACGGTCTTCCCGCGGCCGCGACGTTCGTGGACTTCGACGGAGACGGCGCGGTCGACCTCGTGATCCCGGTCGGCTTCGGGAAGATGAGGCTCCTCCGGAACCGGCTGCTCCAGGACGGCAAGCTCTCCTTCGAGGACGTGACCGAGCGCTCGGGCGTGGACGAGCACACGGTCAGCCTCGCCGCGACTTTCTTCGACTTCGACAGGGACGGGAAGCTCGACCTGTTCGTCGCGAACGCGTTGCAGACTCACCTCCGCGACTACCCCGAGCCGCGGCCGCCGCTCAACGTCTTCGAGCTGCCGAAGCCCGAGTTCGAGGGAGACCGTCGCATGTTCCACTTCATGCACAACGGATGGCACAACGCCGACAACGGCGGGCCCAACCTCCTCTTCCGCGGCCGGGGCGACGGGACCTTCGAGAAGCTGGACGCCGCGAGCATGGGGATCAAGGAGACGCACTGGTCTCTTTCGGTCGCGACCGGAGACCTGAACCACGACGGCTGGACCGACCTCTACGTCGCGAACGACTTCGGCCCCGACGACCTCTACCTGAACGACCAGGGGAAGCGCTTCGTGAGGATCGCCGGAAAGCTGTTCGGCGAGATCGGGCGAGACACCTACAAGGGAATGAACGCGACGATCGCCGACTTCGACCGGAACGGCTGGCTCGACGTCTACGTCTCCGACAACCACCACTCGCTCCAGTCGGAGGGGAGCCTGCTCTGGATGACGTTCCCCTCGGGCGATCCCTTCCGGCCCGACTTCCGCGACGAGGCGACACCCCGCGGAGCGCTCAACGAGAGGCGCTGGGGCTGGGGCGCGGCGGCGGGAGATCTCGACGACGACGGCTGGCCCGAGATCGTCCAGGCGAACGGCATGGTCGACGACCGCCTCGACCCGCGCGGTCACGAGAGGAAGGACTACCTCTACGTGAACCACAAGCTCATGCAGACGGGCCCCGAGATCCACACGTACGCCGACAAGTGGGGAGACATCCGCGGCCGCGTCCTCTATCCCAACGAGAAGCGCCGCGTCTACTGGAACCGGGGCCGCGGTTACTTCGTGGACGTAGCCGACATCGTCGGAGGAGCCGATCCCGACAACTCTCGCGGCGTGTCTCTCGTGGACCTCGACAACGACGGACGGCTCGACGTGATCGTCACGAACCAGCACGGACCCGTCTCGATCTACAGGAACACGGGCGTTCCCGGGAGGAGCTGGATCGGGCTCTCTCTCGTGGGCGACGGGAAGACGACGAGCCGCGCCGCCGTCGGGACGCAGGTCGTCGTCAAGTACGAGGAGGACGGGAAGCCCCAGGAGCAGCTCCAGGAAGTCCAGGTCCTCGGCGGCTTCTCGGGCCAGAACGACCCTCGCCTCCACTTCGGCCTCGGCGCTCACGAGGGGCCGGTCGAGGTCACGATCCGCTGGTACGGCGGCCGCGAGGAGCGAGTCACGCTCGAGGCGAATCGCTACCACGTGATCCGGCAGGGAAAGAGCTAGGACACTCCTACTTGACCGTGACGACGAGCGCGAGAGGATCCGGGTCGTCTCCCGTGACGGTGTGCGCGAAGCGCTCCTCGTGGTTCGCGTAGACGGCCACGCGGGTGCCGCGCTCGACGACGAACTGACGATAAGCCGGCTCCCCGGGGACCACGACGCCCATGTCGATGATGCCGGCCGGAGGCCGATCGACCCAGACCGAGATCGTGCCGTCCGTCTTGTTGTGCACGGTCAGGACGACCGTGGACGTGCAGCCTCCCAGGAAAAGGCAAAGGGCGAGCAGGAAAGCGGCGATTCTCTTCATGAGCTCATCTGCCTCCTCATCCCATCATAGCCCCGGCAGCGAGGCGACGACCCGCGCGTGGTCTTTTCGACGCACACCGCTCATCGAGCTGCGCGAGCGCGGCGCGCACGCCGGCGGCCTTCGGGTGGTTCGGGGCCAGCTCGAGGAAGCGCTCGAAGTCCTTCCTCGCGCCCTCCCGATCGCCCTTCTTGGAGCGCGCGACGCCGCGGCCGCCCCAGACCTCCGGGATCCGGGGTGCGAGCTCGATCGCCCGGGAGAGGTCGGCGATCGCGCCGTCCAGGTCTCCCCGGGTGATCTTGACGAGGCCGAGGTTGGCCCACGCGCCGGCGGCCGTCTCAAGGGCCCCGGGAGAAGTTACTAGAACGTGAGCCCCCGCCGTCAGTCGCGTGACCCGCTCGTGACCACGACTCCGCGGGCGCGTGACCGGCGAGTGCTTTCCTGTGAGCATGGCTCGCCGCAGGCTCGCGCTCGCGATCGCCGTCCCGCTCGCCGCGAGCACGCTCGCCCTCGCCCTCGCCGTCGGCGTGTGCTTCGTCGACGTGAGCTTCCCTCATCTCAAGCTCCCGCTGAGCCGGGCCGGGATCGTCGGCGACGAGAGAGAGCTCGAGGCCCGTCTCACCGAGGCGAAGCTCGAGCGCGCCGAGCGAGAGCTCCGGAAGCTCCAGAAGGACCTCGACGACCTTCGCGTCTCGTACGCGGACACTCGCCGCTCTCTCAAGGAGAAGGAGATCGTGCTGGCAACCATGGAGGAGCGCGGCTGGAACGTCCTCTCGCGCGGTGGTCGCGGCCGGGACGTGCCCGCAATCGACGCGAAGGTCGTCGCGGTGGACGACAGCGTCCCGCCGAGGGTCGTCCTCTCGGTCGGTGCGGAGGACAAGGTCGAGGAGGGCTTCCAGTTCTCGGTCTACCGAGGCTCCGAGTTCGTCGGGAAGGTCCGCGTCGAGCGCGTGGGGCGCGAGAGCTCGACCGGGCGCGTGCTCTTCACGAAGGAAGACGCGAGGATCTCCGCCGGCGACTCCGCCGCGACCCGGCTCGACTGAGGACTCGTGGCCTCCTCAGGGGAGAGGAGCCGTGCGCTTCACGAGCACCGGGCAGCGGCACCGGCGAAGCACCTCCTCGGCGACCGAGCCGAAGACCGCG
>JACQDU010000443.1 GCA_016200955.1 bacterium | reverse complement strand
CCGGTTCGCGCGCATCGTGTGGACGTACTGCTTGATCAGGTAAAGCCCCCGTCCGCGCTCCGCCGTCGCGTCGGTCGTGTGGATCGAGCTCCACACCGTCTCCACGTCGTACCCGGGCCCCTCGTCCCGGACCGCGATCCCTTCCCCCGTGACGAGGAACGTCCCGTGCCAGCGGCTCACCTCGAGCGAGCGTTTCGAGGCGAGAGAACCCGCCTCGCCCACGCGCGGGAAGGAGCGGAGCACGAGGTCCGTCGTGCGCTTCCCTCCTCTCTCGGTCCCGCGGCCGAACCGGAGCTGCGCTCCGGCGAAAAGGAAGACGCGCTCCGTGCGCTTCTCGTGCGTGAAGTCGAGCTTCGCGCGGACCGCGTCCGCGGGCTCGAGACCGCATCTCGTCGCGACGTCGGCGATCGAGGCGCCGGCTCCGGGCGCGGGTCCCGCCGCCGCGAGGACGCGCGCGGTCGAGGCCTCGAACCGACCGCGGATCGCATCGAGACGCTGCCTCAGCTCCGGGGCGCTCGGCCTCTCATCGGGGGCTTTCCTCAGGCACTCGTCCAGGAGGTCGACGAGCTCCGAGGGCGCCTCGCGCCGCGTGTCGAGGCGCGGCGGCGCTTGCCGGAGGTGCTTCTGGATGAGGTAGCGCAGCCGCGGCTCGGGAAAGGGCGGCGAGCCCGTGAGGAGCTCCATGAGGATGCAGCCAATCGAGTAGATGTCCGTCGCGAGCACCGGAGGCTCGCCCCGGAGCTGCTCCGGCGCCGTGTACGTCGGCGTCCCGAGCATCTGTCCGGGCGCCGTGATCGGCTTCGCGGTCCGTTCTCCTCCGGCGAGGTGCTTCGCGAGCCCGAAGTCGATGATGCGAGCGCTCTCCTCGAGCGTGCCGGGCATCTCGACGAAGACGTTCTGGGGCTTCAGGTCCCGGTGGATGATCCCCGCCTCGTGGGCGAACGCGAGGCCGTCGAGGACCTGGCACGTGAGCCGGAGAGTGCGCGCCATGTTGAACGGCGTGCGCCGGACGAGCACGTCGAGCGCGACTCCGGTCGAGAACTCCATGACGTAATAGGGCTGCCCCCGCTCGGCGCAGAAGCCGCTCCCGAGGAGCGAGACGATGTGAGCGTGCCGGAGCTTCTCGAGGGCGCGGATCTCGCGGCGGAAGCGCTCGAGGAAGTCGGGGCGCGACGCGTGCTTCTTGTGGAGGAGCTTCACGACGACCGGCGTGCGGTCCCGGTCGTGGGCCAATACGGCCTCTCCCATGCCGCCCTCGCCGAGGACTCTCGCGACGGCGAAGCGACCGTCGATCGGTCCCATTCTCTCCGCACCGTCTCTCACGGGCCGATGGTAGCCCAATCGGAGTTGGCTCGTGCGAGACGCGCGGCGGCAACCCGGTTAGGATTCGCGCGCATGGAAGAAACCTCGCTCGAGCTCGCGAACCCCGAGAGCACGCGCGCTCTCGGGAGGGCGCTCGCCCGGGCCTTCGGGGGAGCGGGCTGCGTCCTCGCGCTCGAGGGGCCGCTCGGCGCCGGGAAGACGTCTCTCGCGAAGGCTTACATCGAGGAAGCCACCGGCACGCCGGAGGACGACGTCCCGAGCCCGACCTTCGCTCTCGTGAACGAGTATCGAGGAGAGCCCGGCGTCCTCCACCTGGACGCTTACCGTCTCGGAGGAGCGGCGGACCTCGTAGCGCTCGGGCTGGGCGACCTCGACCGGACGGGGCGCGCGGTCGTGATCGAGTGGGGCTCCCGCGTCCTGGCGGCGCTCCCGCGCGAGCGGCTCGAGGTCGAGCTCTGCCACCAGGAGAAGGGCCGCCGCGCGACGCTCCGCGCGAGCGGTCCCGTGGCCTCGGGCGCGCTCGAGCGCGTGATCCAGATCGTGAGAGAGGAGCTCGGAACGATGGGAGCCTTGAAGCTCGCGCTCTCGGGCGCGACGGGTCGCATGGGAAGGACCGTGATCTCGCTCGTCCGCGAGCCCGGCTCGGGGTTCGAGCTCGTCCAGGCGATCGAGCGGAGCGATTCGCCCGACCTCGGCTCCGAGATCGTCCCGGGAGTCCGCGTCGCCACCTCCCTCGCCGCGGGAGCGCAGGTCGTCATCGACTTCTCGAGCCCCGAGGGCACCGAGAGGCGCGCCCGCGAATGCGCTCCTCTCGGGACGGCCCTCGTCGCATGCACGACCGGCCTCTCGGAGCGCGAGGAGCAGGCGCTCGACGCGGCGGCCATGAAGGTGCCGGTGCTCCAGGCGGCGAACACGAGCCTCGGCGTGACTCTCCTCCAGAAGATCACGACCGAGGTCGCGCGAGCGCTCGGCGAGGACTACGACGTCGAGATCGTCGAGCTCCACCACAACAAGAAGCTCGACGCCCCCTCGGGCACCGCGCTCGCCCTCGCCCGCGCCGTCGCCGAGGGAGGCGGCAAGCCTGCGCTCGAAGGCCTCGTGAACGGCCGCTCCGGGAAAGCGCCGCGCCGGAAGGGCGAGATCGGCGTGCACGCGCTCCGGCTGGGAGACGTGGTCGGCGAGCACCGCGTCTACTTCGCCGGAGCCGGCGAGCGCCTGGAGCTCGCTCACGTGGCCTCGAGCCGCGACACCTTCGCGCGAGGCGCCCTGCGCGCGGCGCTCTGGCTCTCGGGGAAGAAGCCGGGCCGCTACACGATGGCTCACGTGCTCGGGCTGGCGTAGCTTCAACGGCGCGGGAGACCTCGCAGCCATGCGAGGACCTGGGCGTCGTTCTCCCGCTTCTCCACCTCGTCCTTGCTCGCCCTGGGATCGGCGAGCGCGACCTCGGCGCGCAGGAAGGTCCTGATGCGGAGGATCTTGCGGGTCGACCTGTCCACCAGCGTCGCCTCGCACTGCTGCCCGGGCTGGGGCAACCGGTCCGCCGAGGGGCCGCGTCGAAGCTGGACGATCGTGCCGACCTCGTCCGGCTCCGGCACGGTCTCGGCAGGACCCCAGCCCCGGAACGCCGCCGTGTACTCCCTCGCGTGCGCGTCGAGGGGCTCGAGCCTCTTTCTCTCCTCCGGCGACAGCCCGGCCGCCGGGACGCGCTGCCGGAGCACGACGACTCCCGCGACTGCGGCGGCGAGCACGACGCCGCCCAGGACGGCGACGACCTTCGCGCTCGACACGCGCCACTCCTCTCGACGGGCGAGGCGCCGGCTAGCGACCGGCCTTCCTCATGTGAGCGTGGAAGCCGCGAGCCGTGTGGAACCGGAACGCGTGGTGGTTCCCGAAGGCGACTCGCTGGCCGTCGGCGATCGGGAGGCCTTCGAGCGGGACCTTCTTGTCGCCGACGAACGTCCCGTTGGTCGAGCGCTGGTCGTGGAGCGTCCAGCGGTCTCCCGGGTGCTTCACGAAGTAGCCGTGGACCTTCGAGACCGTGATGTCGTCGAGCACGATGTCGTTGTTCCCCGTCCGTCCGACCGTCACCATCATGAGGAACGGGTTCCGGTTCGACTTCGTGACGAAGATCACGTGAGGGCTCGGCGCCGGGCGCTCGCTCACCGCCTTGATGATCGGCTGCGTCGCGTCTCCCGAGAGCATGGCGAGGAGGGTCTGCGGATCCACGTCCTTCCACGTCTCCTCGAAGACGCTGCGCCCTTTCCCTCCGGGGAGCTTCTCCTTCTCCCGCTTCTTCACCTCGAGACCGGACGTGGGAGTCGCGAAGGTGACGCCGTCCTCGAGGACCTCGATCGGGCCGAGGCTCAGGAGCATGGGGTCGGGGAAGCGCGCGGCGAACGCGTCCGCAGCGAGAGAAGTGGCGAGCTCCACGGCTTCCGAGAGAAGCATGGCCCCTGACCTCGGGAACGATAGTTCAAGCGAGGCCCGGAAGCAAACGGCGCGCGGAGAGCGAAGCGTGATCGCCGCCGGTTCAGGCCGACGGCGCCTCGACTGCCCGGACGAGGCGATAGAAGCCGGCCGGCGTGTGGAAGCGGAAGACGTGGCGCGTCCCGAAGGAGACGCGGTCGGTGTCGCGCACGACGAGGCCCGTCGCGGGGACGCGCTGCCGCTCGACGTAGGTGCCGTTCGTCGAGCACTGGTCGTGGATCGACCAGACCTCGCCCTGCTTCACGAAGTACGCGTGGAGCTTGGAGACGGTCTTGTCGTCGATGATCACGTCGTTGTTGCCGGTGCGGCCGACGGTGATCATCTGGAGGAAGGGGTTCCGGCTCGTCTTCTTGAGGACGTAGACGTCGGCCGCCTTGAGGCTGCCGCGAGGAGGCGTGGCCTCGGCGACGGCGGACTCCCGGGAATTCAAGAGCCCGAGGAGGTGCGAGGGGCCCACGTCGAGGCAGGTCTCCTCGGATGGGTCCTTAGAGGACTCGCGCCGGAAAGGCTCGGTCGAGCTCCCGACGGCCGGCGTCGCGAAGGTCGCGCCTTGCTGGACGGAGTCGAGCGAGTCGACGTTCAGGAGGACCGGATCCGGGAAGCGAGCGACGAACGCCTCGACGGAGTCTACGGACTCCGCCAAATCGACGGCCTCGGACATCTGCATCAACCTTCTCCCTTACCGCGGGGAAGACACTAACTTCCGCGAGCCAAGGAAATCAAGGCGAAACGGGGACCGCCCTGCATTACGAGAGCGCCGTGCTTACGGATCTCGCCGCGAGAGGTTTCCTTCCCTCTCGCACTCCGAGAAGGATCGCCTCGAGCGCCGCGAGGCGCGCTCCGCACCGGCCTCTCCCGAGTGGAGGCGGCACAGGGACTTCGAGCTCCCAGAGCGCGTCGTCGGGCGTCCTGACGCGCCGGTTCAAGACGACCTTCGCCGCAGCGCGTAAGTCGACTTGCGACGAGAGCCGGGCTCCGCGGAGCTTATCGAGCTCGTTCGAGGCGAAGAATCCCCAGGAGACGTGGACGTCGTCCGGGCGAGAGAAGGCGCTCCAGGCGCTCCCGAACCCCTCGCGCGGGAGCGCGCCCGCGAGGTCTTCGAGCGAGAGGCCGAGGTAAGCCGCCTGCTGCGGCGAGAGCGTCCGCCCGGTCGCGAGGAAGGCGTCGAAGCGCTCCCGCGACGAGAGGCGGAGCGCGGCCCACTGGATGAGGTCGACTCCCACGACCCCTCCGCCACGGAGAGGAGGCGCCGACGCCGGCCCCGGCTCGCCCCAGCGCCTCACCGTCTCTCCCTGGACCAAGACGATTCGCGAGAGGTCGCCCTCGAGCTCCGGGGGGAGCGGGCGGCTCGCTCTCATGGCGCGCGCGTCGGGGACGATCGTGCGCCCCTCGGCCGCCGCGAGCGCGATCTGCCGGTCGATCATGCGGTCGAAGGCCACGAGGAGAGGCCGGAAGCGCTCCTCGCCCTCCTCGAGGAGAGCGAGCGCCGCGGCCGCCGCCTCGAGCGTCGAGAGGCAGCCTCTCCGCGGCTGCTTGCGCACGCGGTATCGGCTCCTCTCGAGGGCGACGAGCCGGACGCGCCTCATCGCCGCGAGCGCGGGCGTGTGCCGCACGAACTCCTTCGCGCGCGGCCACGTCGCGTCCATGAGGACGAGCGTCGTGGGCCTCTCGTCGGGCGCGAGCGCGTCGAGGCGAGCGGCCTCGCGCGACGGCCATCTTGCAGGATCACGACGCGCGTCCGCGTGGGCACGCGCGTCACGTCGCCGCAGACGCAGACCGCGCGCGCTCGCCGGCAGACCCAGCAGAACGCGCGCGGCTCTCTCGCGACGGCCGATCTCGAGTCGTCTTCGAGCACGCCGTCAATGTAAGCGAGAGAGCCTCCCGCGAGCATGCCCGGGGGCGGGGGCGACGAGAGTCGCCCCACGCAGCGTCACTTCGCGAGGACCTGCCGGTGGACGGCCTTCCCCTCGTAGCGCGTGTCGCACTCGTACTTGTCCTTCGACTCGCTGAGCTCGCATGCGTTCGCGGCGTTGACCTGCTCGGTCCGCTTCTTCGCCGCCTCGTCGCTCTCCTTCAGGAAGCGAGCCACGTCGTCGGGAGAGACGCCCTTCGCGTCCTTCGCTCCCGCCTTCCGGTTAGCGGCGTCGATCGCGTAGCACGCGAGCAAGCGCGGGTAGAGCTTCCCGAGGAGGGCCCGGCCGGGATAGATGTCGATCTCCTCGATCTTCCCGTTGACCGCGATCGCGACGCCGACCGCGTCGTCCTGTCCCGAGAGGGCTCCCTCGAGCGCCTTGATCGTCTCGTCCGAGACCTTCTTCGCCTCGGGGCTGTCGAGCGTCTCGTTCAGGCTCGAGGTCGTGTTCGCCGCGCCGGTCGAGCCGCTCATCGCGCTCTTCTCGCCCGCGACTTCCTTCCAGACGCTCGACTGGTTGCCGTCGACCTTCGCCGCCATGCGCACGCTCTTGGGCGCGAGAGCGACGTTGACCGTCGCCGCGAACGCGCGCCCGCTGTGACCTTCCTGCCACCGGTCCTGCTCGACGCAGAAGGTCGGGAGAGGCATCTTCCCGCTCTTGGCCGGGATCACGAGGCTCGTGTGGACCGTGCGGTCCTGCTTGCCGCCCGTCACGCGGTCGCCTTCCTGCAAGAAGAGCGGCCGGTCCGACGTGTTCTCGATCTCGAGCTCGTTCACCTGGCCCTTGTCGCTCACGAGGACGACGCCCGACTTCAGGCCCTCGTCGAGCGTCAGGAAGTCGCGGCCATCCTGCGACTTCGAGTGCAGGAGGAAGACCGAGAGGTTCTCGTGGGAGTAAGGCCCGCTCACGCGGACGTCGGTGCCGCCGGTGGTCACGTTCGCATCCTTCTCGCCCCCGGTCTTCCGCACCGGCGGGCTCGCGGGATTGGACGTTCGCGGCTTCTCCGTCTCACACGCGCAGAGGAGGACCGACGCAAGGAACGGGAGGAGAACGGAGCAAACACTCTGAGCTTTCATGGATCACCTCGCAGAAACACGCTCAACCGGGCGTCTCAAACGAGCCCACACGCTCAGAGCGTCGATTTTGGGGGGCGTTTGACGGAAAGAAGAGGACGAACCACGAACGCACGAAGGCACGAAGACCTCAGGAGGAGCCCCGTCAGGCAAGCTTCGTGTCTTCGCGTCTTTGTGGTTACGAGACTTCAGCCGCGGTAAACCTCGTCCTGATCGATCCGTGCGAGGACCCACCCGAAGGAGCCCGAGGTGACCTTGGTGTCGCAATAGGCGCAGATCCCGGCGCGCGAGACCTTCACGGGAGCTCCGCACGAAGGGCATTTCGTCCCGGGGTCCTGAGAGCCGCGGCTCGGGTCGAACCCCGAACGGCGGACGAACGTCCAGTACTCGGAGAAGGATCGAGGCTTCGAGGGATCGCCCGCGATGACGGCGCCGTCTCGGTCCCGCTTCTTGTAGTCGACCATGCTCGCCCAGATCCGCGCCGTGATCGACTCGAAGTAAGCGTCGCGCGCGATCTTGACGGCCTGGATCTTCTCGACGCGCACGCCCTCGAGGACGTTCGTGACGCCCTCCTTGCGGAAGCGCTCGATCCAGAACCGGTGCGACTGGAAGATCGTGTCCGTCTCGTAAGGCCGCGCCTTCTCGGAGTCGCGCTTGGTCCACGCCTCCTGGAGCGCGAGGAACGTCGAGAGAGCAGTGGTCCCGAAGGCCTTGAAGGCGCCGGGATAGCGGGCCTCGAAGGCGCGCCGCTCGGCCTCGAGACGCGTGTCGACGACGGTCGGGAAGTCGAGCCCGCGCTCGTCGCCGCCTCCCGAGGTGATCTCGTCCGAGCGCGGAGCGCGCCTCTCGATGACCTGGATCGCGCTCACGTTCCAGTGGAAGCGGCCGTCGGCGACGACCTGGTCGCAGCTCGGGCAGGTCCCGTCCGCGCGCTGCTCCTGGGCGCTCCCGCAGGAGGGACAGCCGAGCCGGAGGATCTCCTCGGGCGACTTCGAGACGACGCCGGCGCGGCGCGTGAGCGTCCAGCGCTCGCGCGAGTATTGAGCGACGCGGGCGTTCTCCCGCTCCTGGACGAAGCTCGCCTCGAGGAGCACGCCGATCTCGGCGGCGCCGCGGACGTTGAGCGCCTGGATCGAGACGCTGCCGACGCACACGTCCGTGATGCCCTTGACGCCGCCCGGCCTCTCGAGCCGCGCGAGGGCGCTCTCGGAGAGATAGGGCCGCAGCGTCCGGAGCTCGCCCTTGCCCGAGGCCTCCATGGCCCTCCCGTAGAGGAGGACGACGAAGTCCAGGAAGAGAGGCTCCGAGAAGCAAGGGTCGGCGTCGCGGAGCTTCTCCGGTCCCGCGGTCGCCGAGAACGCGGCGGTGCGCGGCGACGCCGTCGGGACGTAACGGCGGTCGATGCGCCCCGCGCTCTGCGACGCTCGCGCGGAGAAGACGAAGAACCCGACGACGAGGAGCCCGGTCAAGGGGAGCCCGACCGCGGGGTATTCGAAGCAGAGGCGGACGAGGATGTAGATGAGATACAGGATGTCGCCGATATCGCCGCCGCCGCCGCCTCCTCCTCCGCTCGAGTGGCCTCCGCCGCCGCCGTAGCTCTCGCCGCCGCCCACGCGCGCGTCCGCGACGCTCGCCGCGAGGGCGACGAGGAGAAGGGCGCCCGCCGCGAGGACGAGCGCTCGCGCGAGCACGGGAAGCCTTTGTGCTCTCATGAGACTCCCTGGAAGAAGCTGCTACGGTCTAGCAGCGGGCCCCCCGAAGCGGAAGGCATCAGCGGATCCGCGGGCGGTTCGGGAGCTCGTCGCGATCCTCCACCGTCTTGGGGACGAGGGGAGCGAGGGCTCGCCCGATCTCGTTGATCCCCGCGACGACGGCCTCCTCGAGGGGCGCGCCCGAGCCGAACGCGCGCTCGGTCACGGCGCGCCACGTCTCTCGCGGCACCCTCGCGTCGAGGCCTGTGTCGGAGAGGATCTCGACCTCGCCTTCCTCGAGCGAGACGTAGAGCAAGACGGCCAGGCGGTCCCGGGTCGCCGCGACCCTCTCCTCGAAGAACGCGAGCTTCGCGGCGAGGACGACCTGGCGCCGCCGGCGGGCGCTCGTCGTGAGGAGGCGGCGGACACCCGGGAGCCGGGACGAGAGGGCCGTCGCCGCGAGAAAGACGACCGCCGCGATCGGCAGCACGAGCCCGTGGCGGACATCGAAGTGCGGCGAGTAGACGATGAGCGAGAGAGCCGCGAGCGACGCGATCGCTCCCGCGAGGAGATCGGCGTCGCGATAGCCCCCGGACGAGCGCGCGATCGCGACGACGACCTCGGCCGAGGTCTTCTCCTCCGCCGCTGCCACGGCGGCCTCGATCCGCGCGATCACGCCCGGGTCGCGGATGCTCACGCGAGGACGACCAGCCGGCGCGGCGTCTCGCGCGCGCCGCTCCCGGTTCGCGGGAGCGCAAGGGCGAGCTTCTCGCCCGTCTTCTCGATCGCACGCAAGAGCGCGGCTTCGAGGTCCGGCCCGCTCACCGCGAGCGCGAGCTCGCGCGAGATCGCCTGCCACGAGGCTCCCTCGAGCTTGCCCTCGACCCCGAGGTCGGGGACGACCAGGACGGCGCGCTCGAGAAGGGAGATGTAGACGAGCACGCCGTCTCGCTTCCGCGTCGCTCCCGTGCCCGCGTCGACGAACGCGATCCGCGCCGCCTCGCGCACCTGCCGCGAGCGCGTTCCCGCTCGCGTGAGGAGCCTCCGGGCCCAGCTCCCGCGCGCGGCCGCCGCTCCCACGACGTAAGCGAGCGCCGTGAGGGGCGGGATCCACTCCTCGGGCACGCTCCTCCCGTGGAAGTGGCCCATGAGGAGCGCCGTGAGGACGAGCGCGGCGAGGATCGCTCCGCCCGCGTGATCCACCGAGCGGTAAGACCCCGAGGAGGGAGCGATCGCGACGGTGACCTCGGCGTCGGTCCGCTTCTCGAGGGCCTCGATCGCGGCCTCGACCTTCGCGCGAGCGGCGTCTCCGAGCACGGTCCTCTCCGGGGCGCGGACTCTACCAACTTGGCGCGGCGCACGTGCTCGCTCGCGCTAGCAATCCGGGAACCTTTCGCGAAGATGCGACGTCCCAGCTCTCGTTGCGGGGCTTCGCCTCGCTCTCTCATACGGAGACAACCATGCGAACCATCAAGCGACAAGCGGTCCTTCTCTCCTTCGTCGCCGCGCTCGCGCTCGCGGGAGCGCGGGCGTCCGCGCAGGAGATGGGCCCGGGCACGGACAGGCTCCGGCCGCCGGCGCTCCTCGTGAAGGAGGGGGAAGGGAAGCCCTCGCGCCCTCTCCGCGTGTCCAAGGTCCGGGCGAGCGTCGTGATCGTGGGCGGCGTCGCGACGACGATGCTCGACCTCACCTTCCAGAACGACCTCGACCGGATCCTCGAGGGAGAGCTGATCCTCCCGCTGCCCCGGGCTCGACCATCTCGTCCTTCTCGCTCGAAGTCGACGGCAAGCTCCGCGAAGCGAGCGTCGTCGAGCGCGAGAGAGCGCGCGTCGTCTTCGAGGAGGTCGTGCGCCGCGGGATCGACCCCGGCCTGGTCGAGTGGGTCAAGGGCAACAACTTCCGGACGCGCGTCTACCCGATCCCGGCGAAGGGCACGAAGCGCGTCGTGCTCGGCTACGACACCGAGGTCCGGGAAGGCAAGTACGTCTTGCCGCTCGGCGGCTACGGGAGGCTCGACGAGTTCTCCTACAGGGCGCGCGTCCACGGCGCCATGTCGCTCGAGGACGGCGCTCACCGGGACGAGAGCGCGAACGACACCGGGTTCAGCGAGCACGGGACCGACTCCCGGGACTTCGAGCCCGTGCGCGACCTCGAGATCTGGCTGCCGGGGCTCGATGCCAGGGAGGTCGCCGTCGAGCGAGCCCGCGTCCGCTCCGCCCTCGCGAAGGAGCCGGAGCTCGTCTTCGTCGCGAGGACGAACGCGCCCAAAATGGAGACGACGCGCACGATCCCTCGCGCGGTCACGGTCCTCTGGGACGCCTCGGGCTCGGCCGCTTCGAGGAACGTGGAGAAGGAGCTCAAGTTCCTCGAGGGCTACGTGGGCTCGCTAGAGGACGGGGCGCTGGTCCGTCTCGTGGCGTTCTCGAACGAGGTCTGGCCGCTCGGGGACCTCGCCTACGAGGTCAAGGAGAAGAAGTGCCCGGCGCTCCTAGAGAAGATCCGCTCGATCCGGCCCGACGGCGGGACGCGTCTCTCCTGCCTCGACCTCAGGAAATGGGACGCGAAGACGAACGCCTACCTCCTGTTCTCGGACGGGCTCTCGTGCTTCGGCGAGGGAGAGCCGGCGCTCGGGACGAAGCCGGTCACGTGCGTGAACAGCGCGGCGAGCGCCGACTTCGAGATGCTCGACCGGATCGCGGAGAAGGGTCGCCTCCTCGACCTCGCGCGGGTCGAGCTCCCGCTGGCCCTCGCGCGAGCGTTCGACGAGCCGGCGGTCCTCCTCGGGATCTCGTTCGACGAGGCGCGCGTCGCGGAGGTCTTCCTGGGCTCGCCCGCGCGGCTCGAAGGGAGCACGCTCACGCTCGCCGGGCGCGTGCGCGCGGGAGAGAAGACGAAGGTCACGCTGCGCTTCGGCCACGGCTCGACCGAGACGGCGCGGCAGGAGATCGAGATCGACCCCGCCCGGCTCACGGAGACGGGGATGGCCGAGAGGATCTGGGCGACGAAGAAGATCGCCTCTCTTTCTCGGAGGAAGGTCGAGAACGAGGGCGAGATCGTGAAGACGGCGAAGGCTCACGGGATCGTGACGCCGTTCACGTCTCTCCTCGTGCTCGAGACGCTCCAGGACTACGTCCGGTACCGCGTCGTGCCGCCCAAGGAGATGCAGGACGAGTACTGGAAGATCGTCGAGAGCGAGAAGACGGCCCAGGCGAAGACGACCGCGCAGCGGCTCGACGAAGTCCGCGCGAAGTGGAAGGCTCGCTGCGAGTGGTGGAAGAAGGACTTCTCTTACCCGGCGGACTTCAGGTGGGTGGACAAGGACTCCAAGAAGGACGCCGCCGGCGGAACCCTCGGCGGCGGGAGAGACATGCCTCCTCCGGGCGCGCCCGAGCCGCCGCGCGAGAGCAGCGGCGAGGAGACGCGCGAGTCTCACGGGCGCGGTGGCGAGGAGCTCGCCAAGAAGCTCAAGGCCGGCAAGGGCGGCGGTGGAGACGACGAGCCCGAGGGCATCGCGCTCAAGCCGTGGGACCCGAAGACTCCCTACCTCGAGGCGTTCAGGAAGTGCGAGGGCCAGGACGCCCTTTACGCGGCTTACCTCGAGCAAAGAAAAGCTTACGCGACGAGCACGGCGTTCTTCCTGGACTCGGCCGACTACTTCTACGAGCAGAAGCAGCCCGAGCTGGCGCTCAGGATCCTCTCGAACCTGGCCGAGCTCCAGCTCGAGAACGCGCCCTTGCTCAGGATCCTCGGCTACCGCTTGAAGGAAGCCGGAGAGGTCCGGCTCGCGATCTCCGTCTTCAAGGAAGTCATCCGGATCCGGCCCGAGGAGCCGCAGAGCTTCCGCGACCTCGCGCTGGCGCAGGCGGACGCGAAGGACTGGAAGGACGCGATCGCGAACCTCGAGAAGGTCGTGCTCGGGAGCTGGGACGGCCGCTTCCCCGACATCGACCTGATCGCGCTCGGCGAGCTGAACGACGTGGTCGGGCGAGCCGGCGGCGAGGGGAGGAGCTTCGTCTCTCTCCCCGAGGACCTGATCGCGCAGCTCGACTGCGACCTCCGCGTGATCCTCACGTGGGACGCGGACGCGTGCGACATGGACCTCTGGGTCACCGAGCCCTCGGGCGAGAAGGCCTTCTACGGCCACACGCAGACCACGATCGGAGGCGGCTTCGGCCGCGACTTCACGCAGGGCTACGGTCCCGAGGAATACCTCCTGAAGAAATCCATGAAGGGGACCTACAAGATCCAGGTCAACTACTACGGGAACCGCCAGCAAGTCATCGCCGGCGACACGACGATCCAGGTCACCGTGATCAAGAACTACGGCCGCAAGGACGAGGAGCGCCGCTCCGTGACGCGCCGTCTCAAGGAGAAGCGCGAGACGATCGACATCGCGGAGGTCGTCTTCGGGAAGTGAGCGCCGGAGCCGGCGCTCCTCCGATCAGTCCTTCTTCTTCTCTCCGTCCGCGGGCGCGCTCGACCGCTTGCGGCTCCAGGTGGTCTCGGTCTTCATCTTGAGCGTCGCCTTGCCCTGCGGCGTGTCGTACGAGCCCGTGCCGTCGAACAGCATCTTGATGCTGGTCGTCCGCGAGGGGCTCCTCTCCGGCTCGAGGGCGACAAGAGCGCGGACGTCACACCGGCCGCCAGGAGCTGGATCGACCTCGAGCTCGTGATGAAAGGGGCCTCGGTCAAGACCGACGAGGACTTCGACGTGCTCCTCCCGAAAGAGCCCGTCGCGGACGGCGGCGAGTGGACGCTCGATCCCAAGGATGCCGCACAGGTGCTCTACACGGGCGCCGAGATCGACGCCGAGAAATCGAGCGTCAAGGGGAAGCTCACGCAGGTCAAGGTGGAGGACGGCGCCCACGTCGGGCGAGTCGAGGTCAAGGGGACGCTCACCTTGACCAGGATCAAGGTGAACGGGCAGACGATAGACTACAAGGACGGCGGGGCGCTCGAGATCGTTTACGTCGTCTCGGGCTCGCTCGAGCCGGAGAGGAGCCCCTCGCGGACGACCAGCATCAAGATGCTGTTCGACGGCACGGGCTCGTACGACACGCCGCAGGGCAAGGCGACGCTCAAG
>JACQDU010000032.1 GCA_016200955.1 bacterium | reverse complement strand
GCTCAACGGCTATGCCCTGGCGCTCGATCGCGATACGGGCGAAATCGTCTGGTACAACTCGGAGATGCGCTCGGGCTACGTCACGCTGCTACTCGATGGCGACCGCCTGATGGTCTCGCTCGCCGTGACGCTCCAGCCGGAGCGTGTGATCGAAATCAAGGCGCAGGACAAGGCCGGCGCGCTCCGCGAGCTCGTCTCCGCGGCGGCGCGCTCCGGCGAGACGGTCGACGAGGACGCGCTCAACAAGGCCGTGCTCGAGCGCGAGGAGCTCTCGTCGACCGCGTTCGGGGACGGGCTCGCGATGCCTCACGTGAGGCTCCCGGGGATCAAGCGCTTCCTCACGGTGCTCGGGCGCGCGAAGGACGGCGTCGACTTCGGCGCTCCCGACGCCCAGCCCGTGCGCTTGCTCCTCCTCATCGTCGGGCCCGAGCCCAAGCGCGAGGATTACCTGAAGCTCATGGGCCGCGCGGCGAAGTTCCTGAAGCACGAGAGGGATCGTCTCCTCGCGCTCACGGACTGGAGCAAGGCGGCCACGGAGCTCGCGGTCGAGTACTGATGGCGCTGGAAGACGATCGAGAAGACCTCGACTCTCCCTCGCAGGAGGATCGGGGCAGGGCAGGGGAGGAAGCGAGGGGAGGCCTCCCCGAGCTCACGAAGAAGGTCCTCTCGCTCGGCCTCGGCGCTTTCTTCCTGGGAGAAGACTACCTCCGCCGCGCCGTCAAGGACGCGAAGCTCCCGCGCGACATCGGGAAGTCGATCGCGCAGAACGCGTCCAAGGGGAAGGAGGAGCTCTTCGGCTTCGTCGCGCGCGAGCTCTCTCAGTTCCTCCGGCAGATGGACGTCCAGGCCGAGCTCTCGCGCTTCGCGGCGACCCACCGGATCCGGGTCACCACGGACATCGAGTTCATCCCGAAGGCTCCTCCCGCTCCGAGCGAGGGGCCGCCCGCGGTCGCCGCGGCCGAGCTTCCGGCCGAGGACGCCGCGCCCGCGCCCGCCTGCGAGGACGACGAGCAGGGCGAGCTCGACGTGAAGATCGAGGGCCTCGAGGTGAGGCTCGAGCCGCGCGAGGGCTGACGGAGCCCGGCGAGCTCAGGCCGGGCGCGCCACGCCATCTCCCGGGACGATCTCGACGCAGCGGAACCCGATGTTGTCGCTCGCCTGCGCGGGCGGGACCTCGTAGCTCCACGCGAGCGCGCCGAGGTAGTTCCGGAACGAACCGCCCTTCGTGACGCGCGTCTGCTTCTTCGCGTCGTAGATGCCGCGCGTCCACTGGAAGACGTTCCCGGACATGCCGCGACAGCCGTAGGGCGACTCGTCCTTGAGCGCGGAGACCGGCACGGTCCGTCCGACGGCGGCTTCCTTGGTGTTCGTGCGGTTGGGCTCGAATCCGCTGCCCCACGGGAATTTCCGCCCATCCGTCCCGCGTCCGGCTTTCTCCCATTGAGCGGGAGTCGCGAGCTCCTTGCCGAGGAACTTCGCGTACGCCGCGGCCTCGTCGAAGCTCACGTTCACGACCGGATGCTCGGCGATCCCGGGAGGGAGAGGTCCGGGCGGCCAGCCCGGAGGGCGTGCGCTTCCGGTCTTGCCGACGTAGTCGTCGTACTCGCGGTTCGTGACGGGGTCCTTGTCGATCCAGAAGGCGCTCAGGGCCACCTCCTGCTTGTCGCGTCCGAACAGGAAAGGACCCGCGGGGACGAGCACCATGCCGGGACGCACGACGGCTCGGACCTCGGTCTCGACCATGGGCGGAGGATCCTATCGTACCGGCGGAGGCGCGTGAGGCGAACGGGCTCCCGTCAGCGGCGCACGTCGCGACGGACGCGCTCGTGCCACTCGCTCTCGAGGTCCGGGAGGGATGTCTCGACGATCTGCGGGACAGAGACGGCGCGCCGCTCGCGGACGGCGGTGAAGATGCGACGGACGAGCTTCTCCCCCGCCTCTCCCTTGTTCCTGAGGAGGAGGTCCATGAAGGACCAGGCGGCCGCGTAGACCCGCGGGGCGTCCTCGCCGTAGAAGCGCTCGGGCGATGCAGCGAGGAGCTCGCGCAACGACGGGAGCCCGCCCTCCTTCAGCTCCTCCTGGAGCCTCGGGTCCCACTCCGGGTTCCGCTCGAGGACGAGCGTCCCGCGAGCGTCGAGCCGGGCGGCCTCGAAGACCTCGGCGGCTCCCTCGTTGAACCAGACGGGCGGCATGCCGCAGGTGCGCTCGAAGAAGTCGTGCGTCACCTCGTGGTGGAGCCGGCGCAGGAGGAGAGACTCGTCGCCGGGCACGTCGAACGCGACGACCTCGCGCAGGAGGAAGCTGTAATAGAATTCGTTGAAGAACTGGAAGTTGTAGTCGTGC
>JACQDU010000481.1 GCA_016200955.1 bacterium | reverse complement strand
TCCTCGAGCGCGCGGACGAGGTCCGGCGTGACGCGCGCGAAGGCCGCGCTCACTCGTCCTCGTCCTTCTTCTTCTCCGGCTCGCTCGCGGGGCGCGGGAGGTCCTTCGGGTCCACGATCGGACCGGCCGCGTAGATGTCGCCGTCGCCCCAGCGCACGAGGAGGGGCGAGCCGGCCTCGTCGATCCAGCACTCGGCCTCGGCTGCGTTCTGCTCGAGGTGGACGTGCTTCGCCTTGACCTCGCCCTTCGCGGTCTTGAGCGCCTCGGTGCCGGCGATCCGGAAGTAGACCGAGAGAGGGATCTCGTTCGAGAGGTCGAAGCCCCCGAAGCGGAACGTCCCCTTCTCCTCGCCCCGGAGCGCTCTCAAGAGGAAGATCGCGTCGGGAGAGAAGCGGCGTGGAAGCGGAAAGACCTTCTCCTTGTCCTTCTCCTTCGACTCGCTCGACTTCGTCGCGATGTTCTTCCCGTCGATCCGGCCGGTGATCGTCTCCTCGGTCTCGCCGCCCGCGTGCTTGCACGTCCCTCCGAGCGGAGCTCCCTCGGCGGAGAACCACCAGTCGTCCGTGATCTTCGAGCTGTCGATCGCGGCGACGCTCGTGAAATGGAAGGCGGGCTTCCCGTCCTTCTCCTCGGACTTGAGCTTGAGGTTGTAGACCTCGTGGCCGCCGTTCTCCATGTAGGCGCCGAAGCGGAGCTCGCCCGTGAGGCCCGCGAGGCCCGCGGGGCCGGTCATGAGCTTGTCGGCCGCCACGTCGGCCTCGTCGTCCGAGCGCGTGGTCCAGTCCGCGAGAGACTCCTCGCGCGTCCCCGCGAAGGCGACGAGGTTCTCGAGCTTCACGGTCTTCATGACGAGCACGGCGTGCTTGTCGTCCACCCAGTAATCGACCTCGCCGTCCTGGTCCTTCAAGACGAGCTTCCGCGCCTCGACCTCGCCCGAGCGGCCGCGAACCTTCTCCTTTCCCATGTCATCGATCGTGAACGGCGCGACCTTCCCCTGATAGAGGCACGTGAACCTGTAAGACTTCCCCTTGGAGTCCGGGAGAGTGGTGACCGCGAGGAGAGCGTCGGGCACGAAGGCTCCCGTGAGCTCGAGGTCCTCGTCGTCCTCCTTCACGCCCGTGCGGATCTCGAGCTTCCCGTCCTTGACCTCGAACTTCATCGATTCCTTGGGCTTGTTCTCGCCCGCCTCGTAAAAGGAGCGCTCGCCCTTCGTGAAGACGCCCTTGGAGTCGATCCACCAGGAGTCCCGGACGCGCTTCGTCCTTGGGAGCGAATTCGAGCGCCTCCGTCCAGACGGAGCCGGCGTAGAGACCGAGCCACTGCGCGGGCACCGAGGTCGTCCTGAGGGTCCGCTCGGCGATGACCTTCTTCGCCGCGTCCTCGGCCTCGTCCGCTCGCGCGCTCCCGACGCAGCACGAGAGGACGGCGAGCGCGAGGGAAGCAGCGAGCGCGGAGCGGACCTTCCAGGACATGAGCTGACCTCGCATCTTTCTGGGAGAGAGAAACGCCGCGGGAGAGATCAGTACTTCTTGACGGACCCGTCTCCCGGGATGCTCACGCTCTGCCCGAGCGTCCAGCGAGTCGCGCGGACGAGGGCCTCGAGGCCGTCCTTCGGGAAAGGAGCGCGCTCGCCGTGGCGCTCGATCGCGACGCTCGCTCCGGCGGCCATGAGCTCGTCGCGCGCGGTCCGCGTCGCCGCCGCGAGCGCCTCGAAGGCGCTCGGAGTGATCATGTAGACGCGCATGTCCTTCGCCTTCGCGGGCTCGACCTGATCCTGCACTCCCGCGACGGCGACGACTCGCTTCCAGGCGTGCTCCTGCGCGAACGTGAAAGCGTGCGTCGCCCCGTCGAGCTCGCCCGCGAGGATGACTCGCTTGGGATCGACTCCCAGGTCCTCGTCCGCGAGAGCGGCTTCGATGTCGGCGACGACGCACGTCTCGGCCGTCGTGTCCCAGTGAGCGTTCCCCGTGTTGTCCACCGTCCGTCCCGAGGGGAGGAGGAGCACGCACCCGACCTCGTCCGCGATCGGCGCGAGCTTCTTCTTCAGCTCCGGCAGCGACGATCGGTCTCCGTGCAAGAAGACGAGGAGCGGGAGCTTCTCTCCCTCCTTCTGCCGCGGGGGGACTCCGTCCCCCCCGGCCCCCCGGGCATTCTTGGGCGAGACGCGCAGCGCCTGCGGCCGGTTCGCGAGGACGTTCTTCCGCGTGTCGTCGACGAGCGTCTTGAAGCGCTCATCCTCGCGGATCGGGTCGAGGTCCGTGTCGCGGGAGACGTGCGCGAGGTCGAGGAAGCCGCGGTCGAACGACTTCTTGAGCCAGTCGCACGCCTTCTTCGGCTTCTTCAGGAGAGCGTAGCCGCACGCGACGTTGTAGTAAGCGACCGGCCGGTCGGGAAAGAGCGTGCAGCAGCTCGAGAACGCCGCGATCGACAGCTCGATGTCTCGCGTTCCGGCCGGGCCCTTGTCCTTCCCGTCTCGCAGGAGGTCGAGACCGCGCTGGAAGAGGAAGCTCCAGTCGGCCGCCGGGTCCTCGGGCGGCAGCATGTCGTCCTGCGCGCGCGCGTGCGGCAGCGAGAGGAACCCCGGCAGCGCGAGCGCCGCCAGCAGGAGCCAGCGTCCGACACGTGAGCTCATGGGACCTCCTCGCGGCGCGAATTCGAGCATTCGCCGGAGGCGAATGCGTGGTGAGAGAAGTCACCTGGGCCGAATGCCCTCGTGAACTCCGGCGCCGAGGCTACTGGCAGGGCGTCGGTTGGTCAAGGCGCTCGCGGCCACCCTCTTCCTTCGGGGGAGGGAGGATTCGCTGAGACGCACCTTCGGGCGAGCGAGAATTCGCCGAGACGCTCCCTCGCCCCTCCCCGGCCCTCGCCCTTCGGGGGAGGGAGATTGCGGTAGGATCCCGCGCGATGTCTCTCCTCCAGGATCGCCTCTTCCTCGCATGCCTCGTGTTGGCCTTCACGTTCGGAGGAGTGAGCCTCCGCCGCTTCCCGTTCCTGCCGCTCGACCGGCCGGCGATCGCGTTCCTGGGAGCGGCGGCGACGGTGGTCCTGGGAGTCCTCAAGCTCGACGAGGCGTTCGCGGCGATCAAGCTCGACGTGATCGCGCTCCTCCTGGGCACGATGGTGACCGCCGGCACGCTCGCGCGAGCGGGCTTCTACGGGAGAGTCGCCCGCTCGCTCGGAGACCTCGCGCGAGCGGAGCCGCGGAAGTTCCTCCTCGGGATCGTCGTCTCGAGCGGCGTGCTCTCGGCGCTCGTCGTGAACGACACGGTGTGCGTCTTCTTCGCGCCGCTCGTGATCCAGTCCGCGCGAGCCGCGGGAAGGCGGCCCATGCCGTTCCTCATCGCGCTCGCGCTCGCGGCGAACACGGGGAGCGCGGGGACGCTCGTCGGGAATCCGCAGAACGCGCTCATAGGGATCGCCTCGAACCTCGGGTTCGCGCGCTTCGCGGCGCTCGCCGGGCCGGTCGCGCTCCTCGGGCTCATCCTCGCTTACCTCGCGGTCTCGATCTTCTACAGGAAGGAGCTCGCGGCGGAGCCGGCGCCGCCGACGTCTCCCGTCGACCCAAGCGCGCCGGTCCCGGCGCCGCCTTACGACGCCGCGCTCGCGCGCCGCGGGCTCATGGCGCTCGCGCTCACGACGGCGCTCCTGTTCTCGGGAGTCCCGCTCGCTCTCTCGGCCGTGCTCGGAGCGGCGGCGGCCGTGGTCATCTCGCGGATCCCGCCGCGCGAGCTCTGGAGGACCGTGGACTGGCCTCTCCTCCTCTTCTTCGCCGGGCTCTTCATCGTCACGGAAGGAGCCCGGAGCGCGGGAGCGATCGGGAGGATCGAGCAGGGCTTCCGGCCTCTCCTCGGCACGGGCCTCCCGCGGCAGGCCGTCGTCATGGCGAGCGTGACCGCGATCGCGAGCCAGGTCGTCTCGAACGTGCCCTTCGTCATGGCCGCGCGCCCGTGGATCCCGGGGCTCGAGTCGCCCGACGCCCAGTGGGTCCTGCTCGCGCTCTCGAGCACCTTCGCGGGGAACCTCACGCTCGTGGGATCGATCGCGAACCTCATCGTCGCCGAGGCCTCGACGCGAGACGAGCCCATGGGCTTCCTCGAGCACCTGAAAGTCGGGCTCCCCGTGGCCCTGGTCCAGATCGCTCTCTCGGTCGCGGCGGTGATCGCCTACGTGAGCCTGGGCTGGCTCTGACGGACCTGCGTCTCCTCGACGAGCCGATCCTCCAGGACGCGCGCTCTCGGGAGCTCGGGCGTGGCGCGGGCGATCCGCGCGGCCGTCGCCTCGCCCTTCGTGATGGCGTCCAGGAGCTCTTCGAGCGCCTTCCGTTCTCCGGGCATGGCGACCTCGATGACCTGAAAGACGACCCGCCGCCGTGAGAGCTCAGGGCCTCAAGCATCGCGCGTGATACGCGCGGTCGCCCACCGGGAGCGCGCGGCCGTCCTGGAGCTCCGGGCGCCCGAGGACGCCGTAGCACGTCGCGCAGATCAGCCCGGCCCGGAGCTTCGAGAAGCAGACGCGGCAGTGCGCGACTCCCGAGGCCAGTCTCTCGGCGCGCCCGTCCCGGAAGTCGTGCGAAGGGATCTGCGCGAGGCAGCCCTTGCAGACGACCGCGACGCTCCCGGTCGCGGGCTTCTGGGCTCGCCCCGTCGCCGGCTGGATCCGGCCCGTGGCGGGCCTCGGGAGCGGACCCGGCGTCGGTCCGGGGGAGACGAGCTCGGCCACGACCGCGTCGCTGTCCGTCGGGAGAGCTCCGCGCCGCCCGGAGACCGGCTGCTCCTCCACGGGGACGAGCTCGGCGACGACGACCTCGTCCGACGAGCCCCCATCGGGCGGGAGCGCGGCCTGCTCCGCGCGCGGAGCCGGCGGCCTCGGAGTCGTGTCCGGCGGGCGCACGTGCCGCTCCGTCGGCCGCCGCTTGAGGCTCTTCGTGATCGTCTTCTTGAGGGTCGTGTCGGTGACGCTCGCGCGCGGGACTAGGACCGGCTCCGGGGGCGCCTCCGGCGCCGGCAGCTCGAGCGGCGTGTCGGGTGTCGGCGCGTCGAACGGCGCTTCGGTCGCCACCTCGAGCGGCGGCTCCTCCGGGCGCTCCTCGGCCCTCGCGGGCTCGGGCTCGAGGTGCGCTTCGAGCTCGGCGGGCACGGGCTCGGGCTCGTGAGGCGCCAGGCGCTCGACCTCCGCCGCGACGGGCTCGGGCGCCGGCTCGGGCTCGGGCTCGGGCTCCGGCACCGGCTCGAGCTCGGGCGCCGTGGCCTCCACGATCGGCGGAGCCGGGACATCGTCGAGCAATGTCGAGATCGCCGCGGGAGCCGAGGTGTCCATGAAGGTCGGCGGCGCCGCGTTCGCCTCGACGGCGGGCGCCGCTTCCGGAGGAGGAGCCGCGGGTCTCTCGACGGGCTTCTCCCTGGGAGTCGCCGGCTTCTCGACGGGCTTCTCCCTCGGAGTCGGCGGTTTCTCGACGGGCTTCTCCCTGGGAGTCGGCGGTTTCTCGGGCTTCTCCCTCGGAGTCGCCTTGGGTCTTTCCGTCTCCCGTTGGACCGGCTCCTTGGGCTTCGGGCGAGGAGGCGGAGTCACGGGAGCGGGCTCGGGAGTCACGGGAGGCATCCCCGGGAGAGTCGCCCCGGCGCGCCTCGCTCCGAGAGCGCCGAGAGCGGCCTCGACGGCGACGCGAGTCTCCGTGGGAGTGAGCCCGTGCTTCGCGGCGACCTTCACGATCCGGTGCTCGTCCGCCTCGCGGAGGGTGCCGTCGCCGACCGTCGCCAGGGCGACGAGCTCGCCGATCTCTCTCCCCGGAGACGTTTCGCTCACGTCAGCCGCTCTCTCATGACGGGACGTCCCGGACGAGCTCCTCGAGGGCCGAGAGGCGCTCGACGAGGTCGTCCGCAAGAGGGTTTTCGCCCGGAGCGTGCTCGGCGCGCAAGCTCTCCCGTCCGCGGGAGAGGGCCTCGCGCACGGCCCCGGCGTTCGCGGGAGCTCCGCGCGCGAGGAGCTCCTCCGCGGCGTGAGCGGCCGAGCTCGCGATCGGGAAGCTCGGCGCCGCGACGAAGCGCGCGGCGAGAGCGGCGTCGTCCGGCTCTCCCGCGAGCGCGAGGGCCCAGAGGAGCTCGGCCGTCGCGTCCTTCGAGAGAGCTTCGCGAGCGGCCGCGCGCACCGCCGCTCGGGGCGAGCGCTCGAGCTCGTCGAGGGCCTCGCCGCGGAGGTCGCCGGCGAGAGCAGCCTCGCCCGCGAGAGTCACGAGCGCTCTCGCTCCCTCGTCGCTCGAAGCGATCGAGCGGGCGAGAGCGAGCCGGACGCTCGCTCGCGAATCCGCGAGGGCTCCCGCGAGGAGCGAGGGCTCGGGCGAGAGCGCCCCGATCGTGCGAGCGAGCCTCCCTCCCGTGACCTCGTCGGCTCCCGGCAAGTCCGCGAGGAGGGCCGCGAGCGCGTCCTTGCGCGCGTCCTGTCGCGTGGCGAGAGCGCGAGCGAGCGCGCGAGCTCCCGCCTCGCCTCGAGCGTCTCTCGCGCGGGAGCGAAGGAGCGCGACCGACTGCTCGCGAGGGAGAAGCGTCGCGAGCCGTTCTCCCGCGGCCTCGCGGACGGGCTCGCGCGAGCTCGCGAGGTAGCTCTCGAGCGCGATCGGCTCCTCGCAGCGCTCGATGGCCGCGATCGTCCGAGCTCTCAGGAGGGCCGTGACGGGCACGTAAGCGGCGACGGCTCCTCCGAGCACGACGGCGCTGCCGGCGAAGGCGGCCGAGTGCAGGACGAGCCCGAGGCAAGCGAAGATCGTCGCGGCGACGAGTGCGAAGAGGAAAGGCCGCCGATCGCTCGGCGTCCTCGTCTGCGGTCGCGCGGTCTCTGCCAAGCCCGGCTCCTTCTGGAGAAGATACTAAAGAGAGCGGGCTTCGTCTCGCGGCGCGCCTTCGACTCGGCCGCGCTCCGGGCGCTCCCGATCAGAAGCGCTCGGGCGGCGGGAGGTAGCCGGCGGGTCCGACGATGTCGCGCTCGTGGAGCTCGCGGCGCAGCTCGTCCTTGAAGGACTGCATGATCCGGTCGAGCTCGCGGCGGAGCTCGAGCTGGGTCCGCCTGAGGCGCAGGATGATCTCGACTCCCGGGAGGTTCACGCCGAGCTCGTCCAGGAGCGTGCGCGCGACGCGGAGCTCGTCCGCCTCGCTCGCGGAGATCACGACCTGGGACTCGAGCGTCGTGCGAGCGTGGAAGATCCCCGAGTCGAGGAGCTCGTCCACGACCTCGGGGCGGAGCCCGCAGAGCCGGACGGCGTCTTCCAGCGGGAGGTACCTCATGGCTCGCCTTCTTTCATGGAACGGCCCTCACAGCTTGAGCCCGGCGCGGACGTTCTCGCCGTAGAAGCGGTCCATCTTCTGGGCGAGGTCGCGCACCTCGCTGCCGTCCTTCTCCGGGACCAGGACGACGACGCGCGCGTAGAGGTCGCCCTTCTTCCCCGGAGTCTCCACGCCGAGGCCGCGGAGGCGGAAGCGGCGCCCCGCCTGCGTTCCCGGAGGGATCTTGAGCGTGACCTCTCCCGACGGAGTCGGGAAAGCGATCGTCGCCCCCGCGACTGCCTCGCCGACCGTGATCGGGACGTCGACCTGGAGGTCGTCGCCTTCTCTCTTGAAGATCGGGTGAGGGCGCACGTGGATCGTCACGTAGAGGTCGCCCGCCGGCGCTCCGCGCTCGCCGGGAGCGCCGAGGCCGGCGAGGCGCAGGCGCTGCCCCTCGCGCACGCCCGCGGGGATCTTGAGGTCGATCGTCTCGCGTCCGTCGGGCTTCTCGAGCGTGAGCCGGACCGTGCCGCCCTTGATCGCCGTGAGGAAGTCGATCTCGGCCTCGGCGGCAACGTCCTCACCGGGCGAGGGAC
>JACQDU010000480.1 GCA_016200955.1 bacterium | reverse complement strand
GCGCCGGCGCGGCGCTCGGCTGCGTGGGCGCGTGCGAGCCGAGCGCGGGCAAGTGCGCGCTCGCGCGGAACGAGAGTCCGGCGAGGACGGCTATGGCTTCCTCGCGGTAGATCGCGGAGTAAGGGGCCTGGAAGACGGCGAAGACCGTCGCCCTCTCGTCGGCATAGACGAGCTCGGCTCCCGGGACGGCCGCAGCGTCGGGCGCGACGCGGACGATCGTCGTGTCGGCCTCGAGCGCGGCCTGGGCGAGCGCCGCCTCGAGCGCCTGGAGGGGCGAGCGCGAGGTGTCGTCGAGGACGTGCTCCGCGTAAGCGGCGTAAGCGCGGAGGCGCGCGAGGCGCCGCCTCTCCTCCTTCGTCGCCCGCCGCGCGATGTCGAGGAGACCGAGCCGCTTCACTCCCACGACGCTCGCGAACGCCGCCGCCGTGAGGGCGCCCGCGATCGCGAACGGGCTGTCGAGCACGAGGCCGATCGCCGCGATCGCGAGGAGGAGGCTGATCGCGTAGATCGCCGTCGCCGCGCTCCCGGCGGAGAGGCCGCGCGCGAGGAGCTGGTGGTGGATGTGCTGGCGGTCTCCCGAGAAGATCGGGCGCCCGCGGAGGCGGCGGCGCACGATCGCCGCGAGCGTGTCGACGATCGGGTAGCCCAGGATCGCGATCGGCACGAGCATGCTCACGGCGATCGTGTGCTTCGCGTGAGTCTGCATGGACGCGACGGCGAGGGTCATCCCGAGGAACAGGCTCCCCGTGTCTCCCAGGAAGATCCTGGCGGGATGGAAGTTCCAGCGGAGGAACCCGAGGAGCGCGCCCGCGAGGGCGAGCATGGTCACGGGGAGGAAGGCGTCGCCCGCCGCGGCCGCGACGACCCCCGTCGCGAGCGCCGCGAAGAGCGCGACTCCCGCGGCGAGGCCGTCGATCCCGTCGATCAGGTTCACGGCGTTCGTGATCCCCGCGACCCAGAGGAGCGTGACGACGAAGACGAGCCACTCGGGGAGCGGCACGGAGCCCATGACCGGAACCGTGAGCGCGTCGATCTTCGTGCCCGCGACGTAGAGCGCGAGCCCCACGAGGAGCTGGACCGTAAGCTTGAGCTTCGCTCCCGCTCCGCGCCAGTCGTCGTACAGCCCGAGGAGCCCGGCGGCGAGGCCGGCGAGGAACAGGGCGCGGAGGTCGGCGGTGTTCTCGAGGAGGAGCTCCGAGATCCTGTTCTCCCGGAACGTCGCCCCGAGGATCGTCACCCACATCGCGATGATCACGGCGACGCCGCCCGCGAGCGGGAGCTGCCGCGCGACCCTCCGCGGGTTCGGCTTCTCGACGATCCCGAGCCGGCGCGCGAGCCGCTCGACTCCGGGCACGAGCATGCTCGCGACGATGAAGGCGCCGACGAAGCACACGACGTAAGTTTTCTTGTCCCACATCGGGCCGGGATCCCGCTTGCAATCTAGCCGCGGCGCGGCCCTGGCGCTCGTTTCCGGCCCTTTCTGATAGACTCCGCGCGTCGGAGAAGAAGACACCGACGGTCCGCCGGGCGGGAGGCCCTTGCCGTAGGGTCTCCGGGCGGGCCGAGGGTCGCAGTGCCTTGCACCGCGGCTCGCTCCGCTAGCCTGATGGAGGAATCGTGGGAGAGAACCTGACGAAGACCCCGAGCGGGCTCCAGTTCGTGGATCTCGTCGCCGGGACCGGCGCGCAGCCCCAGGCGGGGAAGAAGGTCCAGGTCCACTACACGGGCTGGCTCCTCGACGGGAAGAAGTTCGACAGCTCGAAGGACCGCGGGAAGCCGTTCGAGTTCGTGCTCGGGAAAGGCCAGGTCATCAAGGCTGGGACGAGGGCGTCGCGAGCATGAAGGTCGGCGGGAAGCGGAAGCTCGTGATCCCTCCCGACCTCGCTTACGGCGACCGCGGCTTCCCGGGAGCGATCCCGGCGAAGGCCACGCTCACGTTCGAGGTCGAGCTCCTCGGCGTCTCCTGAGCGAACGATGGGCTCCGAGCCGACGAAGGTCCGCGCGAGCGCGGCTCTGGTCGTGGGCTTCTCCGTGCGCACGAGGAACGCCGACGAGGCCTCGCCCGCGACCGCGAAGATCGGCGGCCTCTGGCGCCGCTTCTACGCGGAGGGGCTCGCGTCCCGGATCTCTCCGCGCGCTCACCCGACGCGGGTCATGGGCGTCTACACGGATTACGAGAGCAACCACACGGGAGCCTACACGCTCGTCGTCGGCTGCCCCGTGCTCGAGCTCCCGCGCGCGCTGCCTTCGGGCACGGTCTCCGTCCAGGTCCCGGAGGGCGAGTACCTCCGCTTCACCGCGAAGGGCCCCATGCCCAAGGCTCTCATCGAGACCTGGGGCGAGATCTGGCGCCGCACCGAAGAACGGAAGGAGCCGGCCCGCGCTTACGCGACGGACTTCGAGGTCCACGACGAGGCGACGCCGGAGCAGGTCGAGATCCACCTCTCGATCTCTCACCGCTCGGCCTCTCCGCGCGAGGAGCCGACGAGGCGCCGCATCTCCTCCGGCTCGCCCTACGAGCCGAGGATCGGGTTCAGCCGCGCGGTGCGAACGGGCTCGCGCGTCCTCGTCTCGGGGACCGCACCGATCTGGCCCGACGGCTCGTGCCCGCAAGACGCCGAGGCGCAGGCGCGGCGCTGCTTCGAGATCATCCTCGCGCTCACGGCGCCGTCTTCGGCAACGTGAGACCGGCCGCGACCATGGTCGTCGTCGCGGCGCTCCTCGATCCTCGATGGAAGGTCGAGATCGAGGCCGAGGCCGAGCTCGGCTAAGTGGCCCCGAACGCTCGACGCGAGCGAGGGACCGCAAAGACGCGAAGACGCGAAGACGCCAAGGGCTCATCTCGAGAATACGTCGCTTTTTCGCGTCTTCTCTTCTTGTCTTGGCGCCTTTGCGCCTTTGTGTTTCTCAGGCGAGCGAGAGCCTCATCACGCGAGCTCGAATCTCCTCAGGTCTTCTCCCGCTCCACGAAGCCGCCAGAGACCGGGAGGAGCGCCTTTATTGTGGAGGGCGGCGTCGAGGAGAACGAAGGCGAGCTCGGAGGCCACGACGACGACGAGCCGCGAGTCGTGGCGATGCCGGCGGCGGAGCCGCTCGACGGCGCTCGCGAGTCGCTCGAACGCCGCCTCGAGCTCCTCGGCCTCGGGCGGGACGACCGCTTGCGCGTCGGTGAGGAATGCCTGGAAGGCCGCGGGGTGCCGGAGAGCGAGCTCCTCCTCGGTGAGCCCTTGCCAGAGCCCGAGGTCGACCTCGCCGAGCTCCCGGTCCTCGCGCAAGGTCGCGCCGAGGAGGGCCGAGGCGAGCTCCCGCGCGTGCTCGGCCGCGTGGCCCTTGCCCGGGTGGTAGACGAGGACCGGTCCCTCGATGCCTCGGAGCGAGGACGCGGTGCCCTGCGCCTTCTCCTTGCCTTCAGGGGAGAGAGGCAGCTCGAGCGAGCCCACGAGCCTTCCCTGGAAACCCGGGGCACGCGCGCGCACGAGGGCGAGCTTCATGGTCCGAGCGAGCTTCCCCAGGAGTCGGAGCCGTTCTTCCTGAGCTCCTCGATCACGCGCGCGGGGTCGGGCGCGCGGAAGACGGCGTTCCCCGCGACGATCACGCTCGCTCCGGCGGAGGCCGCCTCGCGCACGGTCTCGGGGTCGAGGCCGCCGTCGACCTCGATCCGCACTCCGAGCGAGACGGCCTTCCTCGCGATCGCGCGGACCTTCTCCACCTGGTCTCTCATGAACCTCTGCCCGCCGAAGCCGGGCTCGACGGTCATGACGAGGACCATGTCGACGTGCTCGAGGAGCTCGAGCACCGCGCTCGCGGGAGTCCTCGGCTTGAGCGCCACGCCCGCTTTCTTCCTGCGCGCGCGGATCGCATGCGCGAGAGCTCGCGCGTCGCGCGTGGCCTCGACGTGGAAGGTCACGCCGTCCGCT
>JACQDU010000031.1 GCA_016200955.1 bacterium | reverse complement strand
CCTCGAGCTCGCCGACGAGAGGGAAGTGGTCCGAGGGCCAGCGCCCGTTCTTCGAGTAACGGTCGATCTTGATCGAGCGCCCCGCGACGCCGCCCGAGGTGAGGATCCAGTCGATCCGCTTCTTCTTCCCCTTGCCGGTGAAGTCGTGGTCCGTTCCGGGGAAGGGCTCGGCGGGCTTGATCGCGTCCCACGCGTCCGTGAGCTGCGGCGCCGGAGCGTCCGCGACGAGGATCCTGTGAGCCTCCTCGTCGGCGCCCGAGTTGTGGTCGCCGCAATGGACGAGGTTGTCCTTCGGGACGTGCTGCGAGATCCACTCGCGGATGCACGCGGACGACTTGCTGCGGACCTGGGCGTTCTCCTTGAGCTCGTCGTAGTGCGTGCTCGAGAAGACGACCTGCGCTCGCGCGTCCTTCGTGGACTCGAGGCGAGCCCACGTGACCTTGTGCGGATACTTCGTGCCCCAGGTGATGCTCCCGGGCTTCTCGGGCGTGTCGGAGAGCCAGTAGTCGCCCGACTCGACGAGCTGCCATTGAGAGACGTCGAACGCGACGGAGCAATGCTCGCCGGATCCGTTGGCGTTCCGGCCGCGGCCCGCGAACTTCCAGCCCGGGAGTCGCTGCTTCAGGTCGGAGACCTGGTCGGGCTTGTCTTCCTGGAAGCAGACGACGGAGACCTTCGACTCCCTGACGCACTCCGCGACGAGGTCGACGCGGTTCTTCCAGCGGTTCTGGCCGTCTTCCTCGAAGTCGAATCGGACGTTGAAGGTCATGACCTTCAAGACGAGCGTCGTCCGGGGAGAAGCTTGGAGCGAGGGAGCGAAGGAAGCTGCGAGGAGAAAGGCCCCGAGCGCCGCCGCGAAGGCGCGCGCGTGCCCCGGTCGAGCTCTCATGTCTGTTCTTTCCTCGCCGGCGCGTGGCGCCTGGCGGACACGCCTTGGTGCCCGCGAGCGCCCGCCGTGTGACAAGGAATCGGCGAGACGGGCTTACGAAAGAACGACGATCAGGGCTCGGCCCGCACGCCCAGCCGCGGCGCGACCTCGAGCGGGACCTGCACCCTGGGGAAGATCTCGAGCAGCTCGCGGAAGATCCGCTCCGGCGCCTCCTCGTAGCGGGGAGAGAGGTGGAACGGGAGGAGACGGCCGACCTTCGCCTCGCGCGCGATCTCGGCCGCGGCGAACGCGGGAAGGTGCCCCGTCGCGTGAGCGCGGTCCTGGTCCTCGCGCACGAAGGTCGCCTCGCAGACGAGCACGTCGGCGCCGCGCGCGAGGTCGATGATCTTCTTCCGGTTCGCTCGCAGGTCGGCGGCGTCCGTCACGTAGACGATCCTCTGGCCGTCTCGCAGGACGAGGAGGTCTCTCGCGAGGTCGCTCGCTCGGAAGCTCTTTCCGTTGCCCGTGTCGATCTTCGCCGAGAGCTCACCCGAGGAGACCGCGCGCTTCAGGCCATCGAGCCAGGGTCCCGGCGTGAGGCCGCGCTTCTTCACCGCCTCGGGCCGCACCGCGAGCCGCTTCCTCTCCTCGATCGCGTAGGCGAGCGAGACGATGTCCCGGTGCCTGAGAGGAACGGCGCGCACGGTGAAGCGCTCGCTCTCGTGGACGAGGCCGCGCGGGGCCTTCCGCTCCGCGAGCTTGCGCGTCCGGCTCCCGGGAACGATGAGCTTCTCGACGAGATTCGCGTCGCCTCGCTCGGTCGCTTCGCTCCCTGCGCTCGGACGCTCAGCTGACCCGCGCGCGAGACCGTGATCCCGTAAGCGGAGTCGGACTCGATCAGGTTCCAGGAGTAGCCTCCGATCCGCGAGGCGATCTTCGCCGCGATCCCCTCGGGCCCGACGAGCACGACCTCGCGCGGCGATCCGAGGAGAGCTCTCAGCAGCTCGTCGAAGCCGAAGAAGTGGTCCACGTGAGCGTGCGAGAGGAGGACGAGCCCGATCCGGTGGAGGAGCTTCACGGGGAGCGAGCTCGCTCGCCCGAGGTCGAGGAGGATCCCGTCCTTGTCGCGGAGCGGCCGCACGTGCACGAGAGGATCGCCGAAGAGGCCGTTCGCGAGGTGAACCTGGAAGCCCGGCGCTCGCTTCGAGCGGTCGTCGCCAGGGACGGCGAAGGGCTCGACGTGGTAAGCGGGCTTCTCCCGGATCGCGAACGCCGCGGCGCGAGGCTTCTCCTGCGCTTCGAGGAAAGGACGGCGGCCGACCGTCTTCATGGTCTCGTCCCATGCGGCATCGCCGACCCGGAGCGCGGCCGGCTCTCCCTCGAAGGCGGGAGCGCGGAGCGAGAGCTCGCTCTCGCTCGCTTCGAGCGCGAGCCCGACGGAGAGAGTCGCGCCATCCCGGTCGAGGAGGCCCACGAGCCGGCCCTTCCAGTCTAGGGCGCCGAGCCCTCGCTCGGGCGCTCCGAGGACGGGTGTGCTCGCGAGGGAGAGCCTTCTCTCGCTCGCTCCCTCGAGCCACGCGAGGAGCCTCTCTCCCCGCGCGCGACGGCGGACGTTGCTCGAGCCCGCCGCCGCCTCGTCGGCCGACCGGACGCGCACGAGCCGGAGCGCCCTCCGGGCGCCGAAGATCCGCGCGAGCGGCTCGAGCTCGGCCTCTCTCTCGACGAGGACGACGTGCGTCGCGCTCGAGGCCTCCGCCTGGCGGATCGCCCACTCCCTGCCGATCGCGTTCGCGACGAGGCCGCAGGCGTCGATCACGAGAGGCGCTCCGGGCCGCGCTCTCTCGAAGATCCGGACGAGCCGGAGCAGCTCTCCGAGCGCCGTGAGCCGGACCGCCATCGGGTCGGTCGAGCCCACGAACGCGAGCGAGAAGGGCGAGGACAGCGCGAACGCTGCCGGAGGGCCGAGGCTCGGCTGCCCGGGGTCGAGGGCGAGCAAGCTCGCCCCGCTCTCGCGCTCGAGCCGTTCTCCCAGCGCTCGCGTGAGCGTCGACTTCCCGCGCCCGGGCCTCCCGAGCACCAGGACGACGGCCGGGCTCGCGGCCACGTCCGCCGCGATCCGCGAGACGGCCTCGAGCAGGTCGAGCGGCGCGGAGCTCACCCGCTCAACTTACACGAAGCGCCCGAGCTCGGGTCATCGCGGCCGTTCTCTCTCACGCCCGGATCACCTCGCCCGACCGGGTGCCGGTCGGCTCGCCCATCGAGAGAGCGACCTCTCCTCTCACGATCACGAAGCGGATGCCCTCGGGGTAGCGCTCGGGCTCGGCGTAGCTCGCGGCGTCGCGGAGCCGCGAGGGATCGAAGACGACGAGGTCCGCGACGGAGCCGGGCCGGACCAGGCCGCGCTCGCGCAGGCTCACGCGGGCGGCGGGGATCGAAGTCGCCCGAGCGACGGCGCGCGCGAGACCGCGCTCGCCGCCTCGCTCGAAGGCGCGCGCGAGCGCTCGCGCGAAGGTGCCGTAGCAGCGAGGGTGCGCCGCGGGGCGGCCGTCGTGCTCGGGCACGGAGTCCGAGGCGATCGCGCTCCCCTCGAGGTCGAGCGCTTGCTCGACGTGCTCGGCCTTCATCATGTCCCGGTAAGTCGCCCAGCCCCCGAGCCCCTCCGGGTCGGCTTCCATGACCCTGAGCGCCGCCTCGGCGGGATCCTCGACTCCGAGCGCGCGCGCTGCGTCGACGAGAGTCCCTCCGCGCGGGACATCCGGGTGAGACGGCGCGACCAGGACGATCTTCTCCGCGGGTTGCCTCTCCCGGAACCAGAGCCGAGCGGCCTCGCGCGCGGCGTTCCTTCCCTCGTCGGTCGCGAGGCGCTCCCGGAGACGGCCGTCGGCCTTCTGCGACTGCGGGAGGATCGCGTTCAGGTAAGTGAGGCTCCCGTCGTAAGGGTAGACGTCGGTCGTCACGTCGATCGACTCGCGCGCGCTCTCGATCGCCGCGAGGAGATCGGGGAAGCGCGGCCAGTTCCTGCGACCGGCGATCTTCAGGTGAGATATCTGGAGAGAAGCCCCCGAGAGCCGCGCGATCTCGAGCGCCTCCTCCGTCGCCTCGAGCGCGTGCGAGCCCTCGTCGCGGCGGTGCACGACGAGCGGCTTCCTCGCCCGGGCGAGCACGCGCGCGGCGCACACGAGCTCTTCCTGGCTCGCGAGAGCGTTCGCGTGATACGGCCCCCACGAGAGGCCGAGCGCTCCCGCTTCGAGCGCTCGCTCGACCTCGAGGGAGACGGCGCGCGCCTCGTCCGCCGTCGCGGAGCGGCCCTCCGAGCGAGCGATGACGCGGGAGCGGAGCGGGCCGTAGCTCGCGAGGAGCCCGACGTGGACGCCGAGCCTCGCGGCGCGAGCGTCTCCCAGGACTCTCTCGACGTCCGCGTCGCCGATCCCGCAGTTCCCTCCGACGACCGTCGTGATGCCCTGCCGGAGCACGTGATCGGTGAGCCCGGGCCACGCGAGCCCGAGGTCGTAGTGCGTGTGGATGTCGACGAACCCCGGCGCGAGCGCGAGGCCCGTCGCATCGAGCGTGCGCGCTGCCTCGGCCCGCGCGAGGTCGCCGCGCGCGGCGATCCTTCCCGAGGAGACCGCCACGTCCTCTCGCATCGGCGGCTCGCCCGACCCGTCGTAGAGCGACGCGCCTCTCACGACGAGATCGAACACGAGACGGACTCTCTCCCGTCACTTCTTATCGGGTGAGAGGAGCTGAAAGCGCAGCACGGCCCCGCGGGTCGTGCCGACGACGAAGTCGCGCTCGCTCACGAAGGCGAGCGAGGTCGGCGCGTCGGCGCTCGAGGTCAGGTCGATCGCGTCGACCTCCTTCTCCGTCGCGAGGTCCCAGAGCCGGATCGTGCCGTCCTTGCTCGCGGAGAGCGCGAGCTTCTCGTCGGGAGAGAACGCGACCGCGCTCACCGCGCCGTCGTGGCCCTTGAGCCTCTCCGCGACCTTCTTCGCGACGAGGTCCCAGAAGACGACGGCCCCGTCGCGGCTCCCCGTGAGGGCGTGTCTCCCGTCGGGCGAGACGCAGAGGGCGTCCACCATCTCCTTGTGGCCCGCGAGCGTCGCCTTGATCCTTCCCGTCTCGATGCCCCAGAGCTCGAGACAGCCCGTTCCTCCCGTGAACGCCGTCTTGCCGTCGGGCGAGAAGGCGACGGCGGTGACCTCGTCGCAGGCGTTCTCGCGTGCCGCGAACTGTCTCGTTTCGGGCCCGAGCGCGACATCCGAGACTCGCGGGTCCCGGTCGAGCATCCCGAGCGCGAGGACGCCGTAGGCGTACCCGACTCTCTTCTCCTGCGCCCCCATGTCCAGCGGCGACGAGTAGCTCGCTTTCCCGGTGAGGTAAAGGAAGCCGTCCGACGACAGCGCAAGCGAGGCGGTCTGCATCTTGGCTCGTCGCGCCCAGAGCTCGGTCCCGCTCTCGAGGTCCCAGAGCCTGATCGCTACCGGAGTCGCCGAGAGAGCGTGCTGGCGATCCGGAGAGAACGCGACGCCGACCACGGTGTCATCGTGCTTGAGCTCGCGCACAAGCCTCCCGGTCGCGGCGCTCCAGAGCCGCACGCCGTGGTCCGTGCTTCCCGTGAGAAGGAGATCGCCGCGCGCGTGCAGGCTCGTGACCGCGCCGCGGTGGCCCGTGGCGAGCGACTTCCTCGAGTCGAGGTCCCAGCTCTCGATCGTCCCGTCGGCGCAGCCCGAGAAGGCGTGCTTGCCGTCGGGAGAGAAGACGACCGCTCGCAGCTCGCGGCCGTGGCCCGGGAGACGCTCGCCCGGCGCGGTTCCTTCCCCGGAGGCGCCGGCGAGGTCCCAGAGCCGGAGCGTGGCGTCGGCGCTCGCGCTGATCGCGCGGCTTCCGTCGGGAGAGACGGCGACCGAGGAGACGCGGTTGCCGTGGCCCTCGAGCTTCGCGAGCTCCTTCCCCGACGCGATGTCCCAGAGCCGGAGGAAGTGATCGTCTCCCGCGGAGACGGCGCGCAGGCTCCCGGGCACGAAGGCGATCGCGTTCACCGTGCCCAGGTGTCCGTCCTCGAACGCCACGAGCTCGCGTCCGGTCGCGAGGTCGAAGAGCTTGAGCCTTCCCTCGAGCCCTCCCGCGAGCGCGAGCTCTCCCGAAGGAGAGACGGCGAGAGAGTAGACGCCGCAGGGATGCGCCTTCTCCCAGGAGCGGACGACGTCGCCCGTCTCGAGGTCCCAGAGGACGAGCTTCCCGTCCTTGCCCGCGGAGAGCGCTCGCGGAGAGCCCGGGACGAAGGCGACCTGGGTCACCTCGCCCTCGTGAGCCGCGAGCGTCTTGACCTCGCTCCCGTCGCCCGTCTCCCAGAGCTTGACCGTGTCTCCCCCCGAGAGCGCGCGCTTCCCGTCGGGAGAGATCGCGACCGAGAGGACCTCCTTCTTGTGCCCCGCGAAGGTCGTGAGCTCCTTCCCCGTCCTCGCCTCCCAGACTTTCACGACGGAGTCGTTCCCGGCCGACAAGAGGACGCGCCCATCCTTCGAGAGCGCGAGCGCGGTCACGGGAGCGTCGTGCCTCAGGACGTGGCTCCCGATCACCGCGAGGAGCCGCGTCCGGCGAGTTCGCTTGAAGCCTTCGCAGATCGGCGGGAGGCCGCTCTCCTCCTGGGCCGCGGGAGCGAGGCCGCGCTCGCCCCGCTTGTGCGTCTCGAGGCACGCGGGGAGCGCGACGAGCGCGAGGAACGCGAGCGCGACCTCGCGGGAGGGAGCCGTTCTTCTCAGTGAAACCACCCTTCGCTCATACGGATGCTACGAGCCGTCCGTTCTCCGCGCACGCGCGGCCGCGGGTGGCGAGGTGGACCTCTTACCGCTATAACGTTCGTGCCCTTCCTAGGTTCGCAACGCGAGGGCCAGGGAACGGATGGCCGCGGAAGATCGACCGACAGAAGAGCGTGCGAACGAGCCCGCCGGCACGGCGTCGGCGCCTGCGGAGCCGCGCACCCACACGAAGCGCACGAAGCGCACGGACACGAAGACGCTCAGGAAATGCGCGGCCTGCGGGCGGAGCGCGCCGTCGGCGCGCTCGCGGTGCGTCTGGTGCGGGGCGCTCCTGCCGGTCGGCGACGAGGGCGAGGGGAAGGACAAGAAGGCGGAGAAGAAGGACGAGGAGCCGAGAGAGGAGAAGCCCAAGACCGACAAGCAGGAGGACCTGCTCCACGAGACGGCCGAGGCCGCGCTCGCGGCGGCGACGGCTCCCTCGCCCGAGCCTCCTCGCGCCGAGCAGGCCGACTCTCACGCGCCGGAGTCGCCGGCGGCGCCCGAGGTCACGCTCGAGGCCCTGATCGAGGCGGCCGCGGCGAGCTCTCCTCCCGCGGAGAGCGCGGCTCCGGCGCCGCAGGTCGAGACGCCCGAGAAGGCCTCGCCCAAGCCCGAGAAGCCGGCCGCTCAGCCCGCGCGCACGTCGTCCGAGCGGCTTCCCCAGCAGGGCGCTCCGCCGAAGGGAGCCGCGAAACCGGCGGCTCACGCTCCCGACAAGCACCATCCGTCCGCACACGGCCCCACGGGCACCGTGCGAGGGCAGCTCGTCCCCCCCTCGGGCGCCGCGCACGCCGTCACGAAGGACGCGGGCCACGTCTCGGCCAAGGACCTCGCGCCGCTCCAGCGCGACGTCGCTCTCATCAAGGCGAGCATCGAGCACGTGAACGGTTATCAGCGGAGCTTCGACAACAAGCTCGTGCTCGTCGCGAAGGCGGTCGAGGAGCTCGCGAAGGACAGCCAGAAGCGGCGCAAGGACTACGACGCCCTCTACGCGGAGATGCGCGACTACAAGACGAACTTCATCGACGTCTCGCAGAAGCCGCTCTACATGGACCTGCTCCTCCTGTTCGACTCGATCCTGCGCGAGGTGCGCGTGTTCGAGGAGGGGCCCGAGACCGTCGCGCGCGCGGAAGTCCTCAAGGCGATCGGCCAGGTGAAGGACGAGCTCGTCGAGATCCTCTACCGGCGCGACGTCGAGCTCATCGAGGACCACCCGACGAAGCTCGACGTCTCCTTCCAGAAGCCCGTCCGGCGCGTCGAGGTCGAGGACGTGGCCGAGGACTACACGATCGTCCAGCGCGTGCGCGAGGGATTCCGCCGCGGCGACCAGATCCTCCGGCCGCAGGAGGTCGTCGTGAAGCGCTGCGTGGGCGCCCAGACCGAGGGCCCCGCGGCCGACGGAGACACTACGGAGACGGCCCTCCCCACGGACGGGGCGGGGCCCGCGGACCCGAGCAAGGAGTCGGCGGAAGCCGAGGAGGCGAAGGCGACGCCCCCGGCGGAGACCGCCGAGGCCGCTCCCGCCGAGACCGCGGGCCACGAGGAGCCCGCCTCCCAGTGACGGCTCACTTACTTCGAGTCGAAACGCAGGAAACCGCGTCCAAGACAGAGGAGACCAGGGTCAATGGCCGACGCGCCCAAGCGTAAGATCGCGGGGATCGACCTCGGGACGACCTACTCGGAGATCGCTCACTTCGACGAGTACGGCAAGGTCGACATCATCCCGAACAGCGACAACGAGCGGATCACGCCTTCGGTCATCCTCTTCGAGGAAGACGAGGTGATCGTCGGCAAGATCGCGAAGAACCAGTCGGTCTCGAACCCCGAGAACGTCGTCCAGTTCATCAAGCGCCACATGGGCGAGCCGGACTGGGTGCGCGTCATCAACGGGCGGGAGTACACGCCCGAGATCCTCTCGGCCATCATCCTCAAGCGCATCGTCTCCGACGCCGAGGACCAGATCGGCGAGTCGATCACCGACGTCGTCATCACCTGCCCGGCTTACTTCAACGACGCCGAGCGCAAGGCGACCATGGACGCCGGGAAGATCGCCTCGAGTCCTACCAGGACCTCGTGAACAAGGTCGAGGAGGCGAAGAAGGCGCTCTCGAAGAAGCCGAAGACGAACATCTTCGCGCAGTGCGCCGGCAAGTCTTCCAAGATCAACATCACGCAGGAGCAGTTCGAGGAGATGACGAAGCCCCTCCTCGACCAGACCGAGACCTACCTGGGCGTCGTGCTCGAGAAGGCTCACCTCGAGTGGAAGGACATCGACGTCCTCCTCATGGTCGGCGGTTCTTCGCGCATGCCCATGGTCCCGCGCATGCTCAAGCGAGTCACCGGGAAGGACTACGAGAAGGGCGTCAACCCGGACGAGTGCGTCGCGATCGGGGCCGCTTACTGGGCCGCGATCCTCCTCGTGCGCGAGGCGGAGCAGCTCAAGGAGAAGGTGGACGCCGGCACCGCGACGGCCGAGGAGAAGCAGAAGGCCGAGGTCGCCTCCGACAAGGTGGACGAGGCGATCCCCGAGGAAGTCGTCGGCATGCTCTCGGGTGTCGTGGTGCAGAACGTCAACTCGCACTCGCTCGGGATCGTGACCGTCCAGCCCGATGGCGCGAAGAAGAACCTCGTCATGATCAAGGAGCAGACGCCGCTCCCGGCTCACGTGACGAAGATCTTCGGCACGTTCATGGACAACCAGTTGACGGTCGAGATCAAGATCCTCGAGGGCGAGAGCGAGGACCCCGACGACTGCACCGAGGTCGGGAACTGCCTCATCTCCGACCTCCCGCCGAACCGGCCGAAGGGCTCGAAGATCGCGGTCACCTACTCCTACGGAGAGGACGGCCGGATCGAGGTCCTCGCGAAGGACTACCAGACCGGCCAGGAAGCGAAGACCGAGATCAAGCGCGAGGGCGTCGGCTACTCGGACGAGCAGATCACCGAGAAGGCCGAGGACATCCGCGTCCTCTTCGAGGGGAAGTCGGGCGACGAAACGGGCGTCGCCGCCGAGGAGGGCGCCGAGGGAGGCGAGGCCGCGGGCGGCTACTTCGCCGCCTCCGAGGAGCCTGCGGCGGACGCCTACGGCGACGGCAGCGCTCCGGCCGAGGAGGCGCCCGCCGAGGGCTACGCGACCGAGGGCGAAGGCTACGCGGCCCAGGAAGGCGAGCAGCCGCAGGAAGGCGAGCAGCCGCAGGAAGGCGAGCAGCCGCAGGAAGGCGAGCAGCCGCAGGAAGGCTACGCCGGGGAGGAGCAGCCGCAGGAAGGCTACGCCGCCGAGGAGCAGCCGCAGGACGACGGAGGCTACGAGACCCAGAACGAGCAACCCCCGGAGACGGACTCGGCCGCCTTCACCTCGCACGCGCCCGGCTCCGAGGACGGCACCCTCGCCGAGACCGACTCCGCTCCGCAGGAGGACGCCCCCGCCGACGCTTCCGCGGAGGGCGAGGCTCCCGCGGACGGCTACGCCGCCCAGGACTACGCCGAGGGCGAAGAAGGCGGCTTCGCGGACAACGCCGACTACCGCTAGAGTCTCGACCTCGAGAACGCGATCCGCAGTCAAGTCTCTCGGGGGACGCCGCGAGAGGCCCGGAGGCGAGGAACGACCGACCGACGCGGTGCCGCAGGCACCGCCGGGGAGGAGACGCCGCGTCCGGGCCTCGCAGCAAGTCCCCCGCTCTCCTGGGTCCGCGGGCGGCTCGGCTCGGGTCGATCTGCTAACATGAGCCGGGCGCGCGTGCTCCGCGCCGCGACCGACGACCGGGAGTTTTCCGCGAGTGGGCGACAACCGCTACCACGAGCTCCTCGGGCTCGATGCATCGATCGAGCAACCGACCTACTACGAGCTCCTGCGCCTCTCGCCCACCGAGGCCAACAACGTCGAGACGGTCGAGGTCAACTACAAGGAGCAGATGAAGAAGCTCCAGCACATCAAGAGCGCGAAGCACAAGGGCTTCATCGAGTTCCTGAAAGACGAGCTGCGCAACGCGAAGCTCACGCTCTCGAACGCCGACCGCCGCAAGGAATACGACAAGACGCTCAAGACCGGGCACCTGGACGACTACAAGCGCTTCATACAGCCGTTCATGTCGCTCGGAGAGGTGCCGAGGCGGATCCTCGAGACGCTCGTGAACGCGGGCGTGACGACGCACGGCCTCTCCCAGGAAGACGCGCGCGCGTTCGTCGAGAAGATCGCTGCCGAGATGGGAGCGAGGCTCCTCTCCTCGGATGAGGCGCCGCCTCCTCCGCCGCCGCCGCCTCCGGGCGTCACGACGGAGGGCTCGGCTCCGCCGCCTCCACCACCGCCGCCGCCCCCTCCTCCGATGCCGGCGGCGCCGCCTCTGCCGGTGCCGCTCCCTCCGATGCCGGCCTTCCCGGGGAGGCCGACGCCCTCGCCGCCTCACGCGCCCCAGCCCGTGCCCGTGGGAGCCTCGGACGATCCGCTCGCGTTCTTCGACCAGGCCGACAGCGCCGTTCAAGCAAGCGGCGATCACGCTTCGCTCGCCAGCGATCACGCTTCGCTCGCCAGCGATCACGCTTCGCTCGCCAGCGATCACGCTTCGCTCGCCAGCGATCGCGCTTCGCTCGCCAGCAATCACGCTTCGCTCGCCAGCGCTCCGCGCGCGCCCGGAGCGCCGCCGAGGCCGCCTTCCTTCGTGGGAGCGGGAGCCCACGTCTCCGACGAAGCTCCCGCTCCGCGCGCCAACGGCGTCGAGGAGCACCACGCGCCCGCCGCGCCGGGGCGCCCTCGCTTCGCTCCGGCCGCCGATGCGCCGCACGAGCGGGCCCGCCCGGCGGCCCCCGCTGCTCAGGCGACGGATGGCGCCGCCGCTCGTCCGAGCGAGGCCAAGGTCGACGCTCCTCCCTCGAGGATCGTCCGCGGCGGGCGCTTCTACTCGAGCGAGGAGTTCGCTCCGCCGTCGGCGCGCAAGGAGACGGCGCCTCCCTCGCAGGAGCGCGGCGCCTCGGAGCGCGTCTCCCGCGCGTCGTCCTACGAGCCGGCTCCGCCGCCGTGGGCGCAGGCTCCTGCGCCGCCGCCTCCGCCTCCTCCTCCGAAGCAGGAGGAGAGGCCGAAGCCCGCCGTTCCCTGGTTCAAGCTCCCGGCCGACGCGATCCCGAAGGGACCGGGCCGCTCGCCCGAGGAGGCGAAGGCGACCGAGGACGGGCGCAAGGCCTACAACCGCGGGATCAAGCTCGCGAAGCTCGGCGTGGACGCGCACGCGGTGCTCTCGTCGTACTTTCCCAAGAACGGCGACGCCGTCTCCAGGATCAACGGCGTCTCCTACGAGGAGTGCTTCAGGACCGAGAACAAGATGCTGAAGGAGGCGGCCCCCGAGTTCCAGAAGGCCCTCGACAAGCTCGGCTCGACGAAAGGCGGCCTCGCCGACGACATCCGCGCGCGCGCCGAGAAGAACCTGAAGGCGATCGAGGCCTACATGAAGGAGTGGAAGGACCTCAAGATCAAGATCGACTTCCAGGGAGTCTCGAAGAAGGAGATGAACCGCCTGTGGTCCGACTTCGCCGCGAGCAAGCGGACCGACGCCCTGCGCCAGGAGATCGAGAAGCAGCGAGACACGACGTCGTGAGAGGAGCCCGGAGCCGCTCGTGACGCTCAAGCTCATCATACGTCCGCGGCAAGGACCGGACCGGATCGTGCCCCTGGGGCCGCGGACCCTGAGGATCGGGCGCGGATCCGACCAGGACCTCTCGATCCCCGACCGGAAGATCTCGAGCGCTCACGCGGTCCTCGAGTGGCACGGCTCGGGCTTCGTGATCCGCGACCTCGGCTCGACGAACGGGACGTTCGTGAACGGCCTCCAGGTGGCGGAGAAGACGCTCGAGACCGACGACGAGATCCTCGTCGGGAACACGACGCTCGTCCTGACCGAGAAGGACTCCCTGGGAGACGACTTCGAGGCCGTCCCTCCCCCGGGCGAGTACCGCCCCGACAGCGAGGGCCCGGACGTCCTGACCTCGACCGACATGACCGAGGAGCAGGGCCCTCAGACCGTGAAGTTCCGGCTCACGGACGTCGAGCGCGACCTGCTCACGGGCTCGGGGGTCATGCGCTCCGGGAACCCGGGCGCCGTCGCGCAGAAGCGCCTCTCCGTCCTCTACGCGCTCACCGATGCGATCCGCGGAGTCACGGCGGTCGACGTGCTCCTCGAGCGCGTCATGGACTTCATCTTCCAGGTCGTCGACGCCGATCGCGGAGTGATCCTCCTCCCCGAGGGAGACGACTTCGTCGCGAAGGTCACGCGCCGCCGCTCCGGCGCCCAGGGAGAGCCGCCGGGCATGCGAGCGACCGTCTCGACCGGCCTCGTCCGGCAAGCCGTCGAGGCGGGCGAGGCCGTGATCACGCGCGACGCCCAGCAAGACGACCGCTTCGCCGGGCACCAGTCGATCTACCTCTACGGGATCCGCTCGGCGATCACCGTCCCGCTCCTCGCGCGCGAGCGCGTGCTCGGCGTCCTCCACCTCGACAAGCGCGACGCCCGCCGTCCCTTCGACGAAGAGGACCTGCACATCCTCGTGATCGTCTGCACGCAGACCTCGAGCGCGCTCGCGAACGCCGCGCTCTTCCAGCAGATCACGCAGACGAACCAGAAGCTCGAGGCGGCGAAGGAGGAGATCGAGCGCTGGAACCGCGAGCTCGAGCGCAAGGTCGAGGAGCGCACGCTCGAGATCCAGCGCCAGGCGGAGCGGATCGCCGAGCTCGGCCGCCAGAAGGACGAGCTCCTCGGCATGGTCGCCCACGACCTGAGGACGCCGCTCACGGGCCTGCTCGGGTTCGCCGAGATGGCGCTCACCGGGCTCTCGCGCGGGGCGGAGCCGAAGGCGATCGAGGACGACCTCGAGGTGATCCGCACGACGGCGCTCGAGATGAACGAGCTCCTCTCGGACCTGCTCGACGTCTCCAAGATCGAGGCGGGGAAGCTCGAGATCGCCGCGCGCCCCGTGGACATCCTCGAGCTCATCGAGGAAGCGCGCGCCCGCTACACTCTCTGGACGCAGTCGAAGCAGCTCGAGTTCCGCCTGACCGTGCCCAAGGACCTCCCGGCCGTCTCCGCCGACCCGCGGAGGATCCTCCAGGTCCTCAACAACCTCGTCTCGAACGCGGTGAAGTTCAGCCGGCCCGGCGACGCGGTGACGCTCGGGGCGACCTCGAACGAGAACACGATCGTCGTCTCGGTGACCGACACCGGCCAGGGGATCTCGCAGGAGGACCTGGCGAAGCTGTTCGCGCCGTTCGAGCAGGGGAGCTCGAAGGCCACGCGCGGCGAGCGAGGGACGGGCCTCGGCCTCGCGATCGCGCGGAAGATCGTCGAGCTCCACGGCGGCCAGATCTGGGCCGTCTCCCAGAAAGGGCTCGGCTCCCAGTTCGCGTTCACGCTGCCGATCGGCAAGGCCTGAGAGACGAGCAGGGGGCGGGGGCGACGAAGGTCGCTCCACGCAGCTCTCCAAGGGGGCGGCGAAAGTCGGCCGACGGAGCGCTAGATAGTTCCTGGCCGGAAAGTCGGCGGCGCGGCCAGCTCGAGGTGGACAAGGAAACACGGAATGACAACTGAGAATTGGGAATGCGCGCTGGCTTCGGCAAAACCAGCCTCATTTCCGATTTCTAATTCCGTGTTCTCGACGTGGCGTTTCCGGCCAGGAACTGGATAACAGGGCGTAATTCAGCATGGTTGCGACTCGCGACCATGAATGCTGGCGGGGTGGTCGGGAACGCGAAGACGCTAAGATGTGAAGACGCGAAGGGCTCGCCCTGCAACACCGAGCTTCTTCTTCGGGACGTTCTTTGCGCCTTCGCGCCTTTGCGCCTTTGTG
>JACQDU010000458.1 GCA_016200955.1 bacterium | reverse complement strand
CCGACGCCGCGGGCTTCCCCATGTTCGAGAAGATCTTCGACGCCGTCGGAGCCGGCGTTCAGACGATCTTCTGCGTGAACAACTTCTTCACGATCACGCAGAACGGGAGCCTCGACTGGCAGGAAGCCGTCGAGAAGATCACGGCGATCGTGCAAGCACACTACGCGTCCACCTAGTGCGAGCGAGGGCCGAGAGGATCGCGTCTCTCCTGCCGGCGGCGACCGAGTGGCTCGCCGAGCTCGGGCTCGGGGACGCGATCGTGGGCGTCTCCCACGAGTGCGACTTCCCGGAAGACGCCGTGAGAGGAAAGCCGCGCCTCACGCGAGCTCGCGTCGATCCCGAGGCACCCGCCAGCGAGGTCGACCGGAGAGTCCGCGAGCTCCTCGCGTCGGGCGAGGACCTTTACCTGGTGCTGGAAGACGAGCTCGCCAGGATCTCTCCCGATCTCATCGTGACCCAGGCTCAGTGCGACGTGTGCGCCGTCTCAGAGGACCAGGTGAGACGGATCGTCTCGCGCCTCTCTCCCGCTCCCGAGGTCGTCGTCCTGGGCGGATCGACGCTCGACGGGGTCGTGGGAGACGTCCTCGCGCTCGCGCGAGTCGCCGGAGCCGAGAGCGCCGGTCCCGGCGCCGTCCGGCGCCTCAGCAACGGCTTGAAAGAGCTCGAGCGCACCGCCGCGACGCTCGCGGGCGGCGGGCCCCGGCCGCGCTGCGCGCTCCTCGAGTGGATCGATCCGCCCATGACTGCCGGGAGCTGGCTCCCCGAGCTCACGCGAGCCGCGGGGCTCGACGGCTTCGGCGGGGACGCCGCGGGCAAGAAGAGCGAGCGGACTTCCTGGGAGGAGATCGCTCGCTGGGACCCCGAGGTCGTCGTCTTCGCTCCCTGCGGCTTCTCCGTCGAGCGAGCCGAGCGCGACGCACGCGCTCTCTTGGAGGATCCTCGCTCGTCTCCTCTCGGGAAGACGACCGCTTTCGCGAGAGGAGCCGTCTTCGCGGTGGACGGGAACGGCCTCTTCAATCGCCCGGGCCCGCGGCTCCTCGACTCGGCGAAGCTCCTCCACGCGATCGCGCGCTTCCCGGGAGAGCTCGCGAGCTTCTCGGCGTGGGTGCGGCCGGTCGTCGAGCGCAGCGCGAGCGGCGCATGAGCGAGAAGACGCGCGGCTCGCGCGCCCGTCGGCGCTCTGCGCTCCCGGGAGTGGGGCTTCCTCCCGCTCCTCGCTCGCGCGAGCTCGTCGCGGCCCTCGGAGCGGCTCGGAAAGGCGGCGAGGTCGCGCTCCGCCACATGGGCTCTCCCGACTTCGAGCTCAAGTCCGACCACTCTCTCGTGACGGCCGCCGACCGCGAGGTCGAGGCCGTCGTTCGAGAGGTCCTCTCGGGCGCCACGCCGGGCATTCCGATCCTCGGCGAGGAATCCGCGACGGAGGAGGCGACGAAGCAGGCGGCCGAGCGAGACACGTGGGTCGTCGATCCGATCGACGGGACGGCGAGCTACGCCGTTTCTCTCCCGACGTTCGCCGTCTCGATCGGTCTCCTGCACAAGGGAGAGCCCGCGCTCGGCGTCCTCTACCTCCCGCGCACGAACGAGGTCTACGCGATCGACAAGAGCGGCCCCGCTCGCTGGGGCGCGCGCGAGGTGCGCGGCGTCGCGACGCCCGAGAGCGTCCTCGAGTCGAGCTTCCTCTGCGCGACCTCGCACGCTCACAGGAACTACGAGCTCAAGTTCCCGGGGAAGATCCGCTGCCTCGGGAGCACGGCGCTCCATGCGGCCCTCGTCGCGCGAGGCGCGGCGATCGGAGCGATCCTGCAAGCTCACGTCTGGGACGTGGCGGCCGTCGCTCCCATGCTCCGGCGGTCGGGAGGCGAGCTCGACGAGATCGAGTCGGGCGAGCCGCTCTCGTTCCCCGACTGGCTCCGCACCGGGAGCACGGCGCGCGAGCTCCTCGCTTGCTCCCCCGAGTCGCTCGCCGCTCTCCGGCGTTTCGTCGTCTTCCGGTAGCGCGGGAGCGACGTTGTCTTAATGTAAGAACGAAGGAGAGCCGTGCCGGAGGAGCGAGCGAGCCAGGACGAGACCCGCCGCGAGCGCGAGCGCGCCCTCGCTCGCGCGGGCTCGGGCGAGGAGCGCGCGCTCGCTCTCGTCCGCGTCGCCGCCGACCGGCGCAGGGGAGGCCAGCTCGACCAGGCCGCCCTCGCGCTCGATGAGGCGATCTCCCTCGGCGTCGCTCTCGACCTCGCGGGAGCCGAGCTCGCCGCTCTCCTCGCGCTCGACACCGGAGATCCCGGCGCTCATCGCGCCTTGCAAGCTTTCACGGCCGTTCCCGTGAGGGGCTTGCCCACGCCGTTTCCTCTCGCGACGGCTGCCGTGGCGGGAGATCTCGTCGTCCGGAAGGCTGGCCTGTTCCGATCGGTCTTTCGCTCTCTCGGAGAAGACACGACGCGCGCTCTCGCTCGCTCCGTGGAAGGGATCGTGTCGGGGCCGAGCCGGGAGACTTCGGCGGAGAGATGGAGCGTGGCTCTCTCGAGGAGTGTTGCCTCACGTGAGGCACGGGCGCTCGATCAGCTCTACGGGACGCTTCTCGGGTGCGCCAGGCGGCGAGTCACCTCCGAAGGCGCGTCACCGTCGCCAATCGTTCCAACTGACGTCGAAGTGCGACTGCCACCCGGCTCTCAGATCCTCGACATCGTCTACGAAACGACCACCATAGCTGAGGTCATGGATCTGGCGGACGGCTCGTCCTCGTGGAGCGAATTGAGCTACATCGCCTACGTCCATGCCGATTCGAGCGGAGCGCGGTCGCTCGGAGCGCTCGAGGTGCACGACCGATCCGCCGAAGATGCGATGATCTCCGGGCAGCTTGATTTTCCGCTGCTAGCCGAGGTCGGATCCCATGCGGTGACCCACACGGCGACTACGCCGGAGGGCGCTTTCGCCGTTAGCGTCGATGGCGAACGCGGCGAAGCTCAAGTCTGGTTCGCGTCCTTCTCGCAGGGTTGCTCGCTTCCGCGGTGGCATCCCGTCGGCAGGGGAACGGCACTCGTCGCACAGGTCTCGT
>JACQDU010000457.1 GCA_016200955.1 bacterium | reverse complement strand
GGTTCCGTCGCTCACGGTAACGGTCCCGGTAAGGACCGTGGGCGGCACAAGGGCGCCCGGAGCAGTTACCGTAACGCTCCAGGTCACGTTGTAACTTTCGCCCGTGACGGTCGGCGGGGGCGGCGCGACCAGCGTAATGGCCGTCGTCGTATTGGCCTTGTTCACACCGTGAGCCGCAGTACTCGAGCTGACGTGAGCCGCCGGAAGCTCGTCCTGCTCGCAGGGCCGAACGGAGCGGGGAAGTCGACGCTGGCGCCGCTCCTCCTCCGGGACACTCTCGAGGTCGTCGAGTTCGTGAACGCCGATCTCGTGGCGAAGGGCCTTTCGGCCTACAACACGGAGGGCCAGGCCGTCGCCGCCGGCCGGATCGTGCTCGCGCGGCTCCACGAGCTCGCTGAGCACCGGATCGACTTCGCCTTCGAGAGCACGCTCGCGAGCCGCAGCTTCGCGCCGTGGATCGACCGCCTCTGCCGGAGCGGCCGATACGACTTCCAACTCGTCTTCCTCTGGCTTCGAAGCGAGGAGATCGCCCTTGCTCGCGTTCGTGCGAGAGTCGAGGTCGGGGGCCACGGCGTTCCCGACGAGGTGGTTCGCCGTCGATACGATCGAGGAATCAGGAACTTCTTCTCCCTCTATGCACCGCTGGCCAAGAGCTGGCGCTTCTACGACAATTCAGGACCCAGAAGACGCAGGCTCGTGGCCGTCGGAGGAGCACGTCGTGCCGAGAAAGTCAGCGAAGCGAGGCTCTGGAAGCGGATCAAGGAAGAGTACGGCGCCGAGTGAGAGGCGGAAGAAACCGCCGGAGGACGAGGACCGGATCGATCGCATCTTCGAAGAAGGCGTCGAGATCGACCGCGCGCTCGACCGGGCCGTGAGCGAGGCGCTGCGCATGCACAAGAGGGCCGGGAACCCGGTCCCGATCTGGAAGAACGGCAAGGTCGTCTGGATCCCCGCCTCCAAGATCCGCCCTTAGCCGGCACCTCATGAACCGCCCGAGCCGCGCCGGGGTCGCGTTCCTCGCTCTCGGGGCGCTCATGGCGGCCGTGGTGAGCTGGTACAACTGGGAAGCCCGGGCCATGTCCGGGATCCTTCCCTACTACGAGGACTACAAGCGAATCATCCTCGCGGGCTTCGATCCCGCGGCGTCGAGGATCGGGTGCCCGACGTTCCCCATGTGGGGCTATGGGTGGGTCTACGTCGTCACGGAGAGCAAGCTCGCGATCGTCGGCTTCCAGCAGGCGCTCGGCCTCCTCGCGGCGTGGATGCTCGTGCGCCACGTCGAGCGGATCGGAGCGCCGGGCCACGCGGGGGCGCTCGGGCTACTCCTCTTGCTCTCGGGGCCGTGGTTCGTGCTGCACTCGATCCTCTGGCCTTACAGCATCGCGGCGTCTCTCACTCTCATGTCCGTCGTGCTGGTGCATCGGGGGATCTGCCTAGACGAGGGAGGACGGCTCCCGGTCGTGCTCTCGGGGATCCTCTTCGGGCTCGCGCTCAACTTCCGGTCGGACGCGTTCCTCATGCCGCTCGGGCTCGCCTTCGCCCTCTGGGCTCTCGGCTCCCCGCGCGGCCGCGCGGGTCGGCTCGCCCTCCTGTGGCTCGCGTGCATCTACGCGATGCTCGTCCCCTGGATGGCTTACACGAAGCACGTGAGCGGGCACGTCCTCCTCACGTCCACGAACGGAGGGGCGAACCTGTTCATCGGCCTCGGCGACCTCGAGGGCAACAAGTGGGGGATCGTCGAGAGCGACTCGGACCCTCTCACGCACCGGATCCTCGCTGAGAAGCTGGGGCCTGACTACCGCATGGTCTCCTACGACGCCGACCAGGTCCTCAGGCGAGAGTTCCTCGCCCGCGTCGCGGAAGACCCGGGAGAGTTCGCGCGGAAGTGCCTCCGGAATCTCCGGCTCATGTGGCAGCTCGGAGCTCACCCGGGTGAGTTCGAGGCGACGGCGGAGCCCGTGACGGGCATGAAGGGCGCGGTCTACTCCGCGAGCTGCTTCATGGGGTTGAACGTCGTCCGGTACTCGCTTCTTCTCCTTCCGTTCGCGGCCGTTCTCTCATGCACGCGCAGACGCTCGTTCTTGGTGCTCGTCTGGCTCGTCGTGGCTTACCAGACGACGCTCAACATGCTCGGGCACTACGTCCCCGGGTACACGAACCTCGTCTACGTCTTTCACTTGCTGAACGTCTTCCTGGTCGTCACGTGCACGCTCCCGCAAGAGGAGCCCGCTCCGAGACTCGAGCCCCCGCCATCGC
>JACQDU010000456.1 GCA_016200955.1 bacterium | reverse complement strand
TCCGCGAGCGCCTTGAAGAACCCTTCGTAGTTGCGGGCCGTGTTCACGAGTCCTCCTCACGACTACTGCGTCCGGAGGTTATCGCTAGCCACCGACAAACATGCGCGGTCTGAACGTGCATGTTTTCAGTGGAGCGCGCAATCGCCCTCGGATCCATGGGATGGGAATTGTTAGCCGCGTGGAAAAACCGCGCACATCACGGGGCCGTCCGCCCCTCCGGATATGCTGCGAACAATGATGCTCACACCACTCAGCGCCGAGGAGGAAGCGATCCTCCGACAGACCATCGGCCTGCGCTGCCACCGGGCCCGCGAGCGGCTTGGCCTTTCCCAGCGCGCCCTTGCCAGGGTCATGGGTCGCTCGCCGAGCTGGGTCCGTGAGATCGAAACCGCGCAGCAGTATGCCCCCCCGTATCTGATCCGAGCGCTGGCGGCGGCCGCGGGCGTTTCCGTGGGGTGGTTCTACGGCGAAGAGTCCTTGGATGCCGGTCGCATCGCGAAGGAGATCGTTGAGGCCATTGCCGCACGCTCCGAGACGGCGGACCGTGCGGCCCCGAGTTCGGCAGTCGCCGCTCGAAGGAACGACGTTCAGTCGAGATCAACGGCCGAGGAGTCGGAGAGCTTGGCGCGGTAAGCCTCACTGCCATGCTCAATCGTCCGTCTGATGGCGTTCGGGCGCCGAGACGCAGAGCTCCGCTGGCTTGACGTCAGGCGCCGATCGGTAGTCTCACACTGCTGCAGGAGCATGCGTTGCTTCTCTCCGGCGATCCACATCCGAGAGCTGCATCCACCGTTGACGAGCATCGGCTACACGATGACCTCGCCCCGCGAGTAGTATGACGCCACCCGCTCATGCCCAAGCCCACGAAGCGCCACTCCAAGGGCTCCCTCAAGCACAAGCCCCCCGACCAATCCCACGCCCAGCGCGCCGCTCCCTCGGTCGTCCTCAACCGAGCCCTCCACGGGGTCGTCTCCATCTTCTCCGCCGACCGCGGCTTCATCGTGGTCCGCGACGGCCTCGGCTTCAAGGTCGTGGCCGCCAGCAACCTCGACGGCACGAGCTGCCTGGGAGAGAAGTTCAGCCGCGCCTTCGTCCGCGAGGCCTGCCGGACCGAGCGGGCCGTCCTCTCCACGGACCCCGCGAACGACCCCCGCTTCGACAAGCACGGGACCTTCGAGGAGCTCGACGTCGAGTCGGCCCTCGGGGCTCCTCTCCTCGGCAAGGGAAAGCCGCTCGGCGTCATCGTCCTCCACGACGCGGCACGGCTCCTCGGCCGCTTCACCGAGCAGGACCGGCTCGCCCTCGAGGTCGGGGTCGCCTGCGAGCTCGCGCTCCTCCTCGAGCACGCCGACTTCGAGGCCGAGCTCGCGCGAGCGAGCGCCCCTCCCGAGCGGCCCTTCCCGAACATCCGGGGCAGCTCCAAGCCCTTGCTCGCCATGTTCCGCCAGCTCGAGATCGCTTGCCGGACTCTCGCCCCCGTCATCGTCCTCGGCGAGACCGGCACGGGGAAAGAGCTCGTGGCGCAGGCGATCCACGACGGGGGAGCACGCGCCGGCGGGCCTTACCACGTCCTCAACTGCTCCTTGAACGAGCAGACCGTCGAGTGCGAGCTGTTCGGCAGCGTCGAGGGAGCCTTCACGGGAGCCAAGACTCGCGACGGCGCGTTCAAGGCCGCGAACGGAGGCACCCTCTTCCTCGACGAGCTCGGAGAGATGCCTCTCGCCTCCCAGGCCAAGTTCCTGCGCATCCTCCAGGACGGAATGGTTCGCCCCCTCGGCACGAACAGGGACTTCCGCGTGGACGTGAGGATCGTCGCGGCCACGAACCGCGAGCTCGCGGCCCTCGTCGCGGCGGGGAAGTTCCGGGAGGACCTCTATCATCGTCTGAAGGTCATGACCGTGAAGGTCCCTCCGCTCCGGGAGCGAGGGGACGACATAGTCGAGCTCGCTCGCTTCTTCATCAAGCACTGGGTGATCGCCGACCAGGTGGCGCGAGCGCCCGAGCTGAGCGAAGAAGCGATCGAGGCGCTCCGCGAGCACCCCTGGAGAGGGAACGTCCGCGAGCTCTCGAACGTCATGCGCGCCGCGGTCGGCCAGGGCAAGATCCTGATCGAGGTTTACGACCTGGATCTCGACGAGGACCCCTCGGCGCACCGGAAGCCCGCCTGGAACGCCCTTCAGCTCACGCTCGATCAGATCAACGCGGCGCTCGAGAAATCGAAGAACAACCGCACGTCCGCAGCGAAGCGGCTCGGGATGAGCCGGCAGACGCTCTATCGAAAGACCCGGAAGCTCAACGGCTTGTAGTCGAGTGTCTCAGGTGTCTCAGGTGTAACAGCGAATCGCTGCGACAGCCCCGTCCCTCGAAGGTCCCGAGCCGCGAGCACTTCGCGACCGGGTGTCTCAGGTGTAACAGGTGTCGCAGCGACGCACCCCCGCGATCGGGGCCCTTCCTCGCGCCCGTTCCTCGTAAACCCGCCTCGTCCCTCATCGCTCATCCCAGCGTTCTCGCTGGCACGCTCCTTGATCTCCTCTGGGCGACGCAACGAGAGGCCAGAAGGAGCGCGGTCTCCTCGACCTCTCAGGCAAGAACACGAGACGGAAGCCCACGAGCTCTCGGAGAGGAAAGCCCTCCCGGGAGCCGGGAGCCTCCAGAACGGAGAACCCCATGGACGCCAGCGCCAGCTTCTCGAAGAACGAACGCGACCTCGGATGCTCGGACGTCTCCGCAGGAACGCCCGCGACCTCTCTCCCCGTGGCTCCGCGAGCCATCGCCTACATGGACGCGGCCTACGTCGAGAGGATGCTCAAGGCCGACTTCCCTGGCATCTCGATAGACTACCGGAAGCTCGTCCTCTTCCTCTCGCGAGACCAGGAGCTCGCGAGGCTCCGCTACTACACCTGCCGCTCCTTCCTCGACTGGCCGCCGACGAAGGGCCAGATCATCACCCGCCAGAACCTCGAGCGGTTCTTCCGCTTCCTGAGCCACGTCCCTTCGGTCGAGCTCCGCTTCGGACGCCTCGAGAAGCGGAGGAACCGCCGGGACCCGAGGCTCATCCGCTACGAGCAGAAGCGCACGGACGTGGAGCTCGCCTGCGACCTCCTCGAGGACGCGATCGCCGGGAAAATGACCACGGCGATCCTGTTCGCGGGAGACAGCGACTTCGTCCCGGCCGTCGAGAAGGCGAAGGGGCACGGCGTCGGGATCCACCTCTATCACGGACGCGGAGAGAGCCGCCCTCACCGCGACCTCTACAAGCTCGCCGATCGGCGGACGCCGATCGACCGGTTCCTCCTCGAGAGGATCGGAAGAGACCCGAACAAGGACCCGCGCGAGAGGAGAGATCCTCCCGCGGACGCGCAGGGCCGAGCCCTGCGCGAGAGCGCCTGAGCTTCCGCTCGGACGCTCGACCGCCGAGGCTCGCGCCTCGACGGCTCCCGGAGGGGCGTTCCTTCCGGGGGAAAAGCTGGCGGGGGAGAGATCTCTCCCGCCGGCAGCGAGGCAGAGCCTCGCAAGGAGGTAGCCATGGCTACCAGCCTTCCGTCGTTCAGCAAG
>JACQDU010000455.1 GCA_016200955.1 bacterium | reverse complement strand
GGATCGGGACCGAGCTCGACTCCTCTCGCGGAAGCGGGCCCTTCACGCCCTTCACGCCCGAGACGGCGGTGTTCACGAGGCGGCTCGGGCCCGCGTTCGCGGGCACCACGCGCTCGCGCAGCGCCCGAGCGGACTTCGAGCGCGCGCCTGCGGCCGAGGGGGCCATCGCCGCCGTCGGAACCTGCCCGCGCGAGGGCGTCTTCCGTCCGTGCGGGCCCTCGCCGGCGAGGGGAGCGTGAGAGCCGACGACCACGGGCGAGACTCCCGCCTCCGCGCAGGCTTCCTCGATCTGCGCGATCGCGTCGCGAGCGGTCGGCGGGCGCTCCTCCGGGTCGCGGGCCATGAGCTTGAGGCACATGCCCTCGATCGCCGGCGGGATGTCGGAGACGATCTGCGTCGGCCGCTTCGGCGTCGCGCTCATGACCTGCGTGAGGATCTTGAGCGGCGTGTCTCCGTGGAACGGTCTCTCTCCCGTGAGGAGCTCGTAGTAAGTCACGCCGAGCGCGTAGAGGTCGGTGCGCGCGTCGAGCGTGCCGCCCTCGGCTTGCTCCGGCGGCATGTAGTCGGGCGTGCCGACGACCATCCCCGGCACCGAGACCGTCTGCGAGCCCGGCGCCGTCGCGAGGCTCTTCCACGGCTCGGCCTTCGCGAGGCCGAAGTCGGCGAGCTTCACGCGGCCGTCCTTCGTGACGAGGATGTTCGCCGGCTTGATGTCGCGGTGGAGGATCCCGACCTCGTGCGCCGCGGCGAGCCCGCGCGCCGCAGCGATCACGTGCGCCGTCGCGTCGAGGTAAGGAAGGCGGCCCTTCTCCTCGAGGACCTTCGAGAGAGACGAGCCCTCGATGTACTCCATGGCGATGAACGGAACGCCGTGGAGGATCCCCGTCTCGTAGACCTTCACGACGTTGTCGGACGAGACGCGCGCGGCGGCGCGGGCCTCGCGGTGGAGGCGCTCGACGGTGGCCGGGTCGCGCGCGAGCTCGGGCGCGATGACCTTCACGACCGCCGGCCGGTCGAGGTCGCTCTGGCGGGCGAGGTAGACCGCTCCCATGCCGCCGCGTCCCAGGAGGCGCTCGATCTCGTAGCGCCCGAAGCGCCCGCCGAGCGGGAGCTCGCCCACGGCCATCGTCACGGTTTTCGCGGATTCGTCGGCCATGCTGACCCCTTCGTTCTAGTGACTCGCTACGACGATCGCAAGGTCGAGGCGCGGGAACGCGAGGAGCCCCACGGCTTTCTTGCAGTTCTCTCGATCGTTCACCGGAGGGCGACGCGAGCCGGACGGCGATCGAATCCGTTCACCACTCGACGGGTCCAGGGAGACGAGCTTACCTCGCGCCCGAGCTCTTCCGCTCGATCAAGGAGCCGATCATGAAGAAGCCGTGTCCTTCGCTCATGAGAGCCGGCCTCGTCGTCGGATTCGTCGGTCTCGGAGCCTCGCTGGCGGCCTGTGGCCTCGTGGAAGCCCCGGCACCCGAGCATCGACGGGCGTTCGACGCGGCGACCGAGCCCGCGACGCCGCCCGCCGGGCTGGTCCACGCGTCCTTGGAGCGCAACGCCGAAGCGCAAGACGAGATCGGCTTCGGTCGGCGTGTGGCTGAGAGCAAGGGACCAAGCGCCCCGGGCGAGCGGCTCACGGGCGCGTCCTCCACGGTCGAACGCCTCGCGCCGCCTTCCATCGAGACGCCGCGCGAGCCCGAGACCGACGGCCTCGAGGTGGCTCGCACGCTCGCGACGAGCGCGGAGCTCAGGACGAGAGCGCCCGCGCTCCTCGCGAGGCCGGATGGCTCCGAGCAGAAGGAGCTCCCGTTCGAGGCTCTCAGGACGGCGACGGTGCTCATGGCGACGCGCGCTCGCACGCTCGTGGACTGCACTTTCTCGAACCCTTACCCGAGGACGCTCGAGGGGACGTTCATGGTCCGGCTCCCGGACGGTGCGTCGCCGTGCTCCCTCGGCATGTTCCAGGGAGCGGGGGTCGTCTTCTCCTCCGACGCGACGTCGAATCTCCTGCCGCCCCGGCTCGACGACCCGGGTCTCCTCCTCGAGAGGAACGTCCCGCTCGCGCAGAGCTGGAGCCTCGAGAGCCAGACCGTCAACTGGGGCGCGCTCCGGCCCGCGCAGGTCGTGGAGGAGGAGCAGGGCCAGATCGTCTACGAGAAGATCACGCGCCGACGGATCGACCCCGCTCTCATGGAGTGGAGCGGCGGGAACAGCTTCCGCACCCGGATCTTCCCGATCGGGGCGAGCTCGCGGAAGCGCGTCTTCTTCGTCTACGACCAGCCTCCCGTCGATGTCGCGGGCCGCACGACGCTCGCGCTCCCGGTGCCGGAGAAGCTGCCGCGCTCCTTCCGCGCGGAGGCGGCCGTCGATCCGCGCGCGTACCGCGACGCCACGATCGTCTCGAAGAACGGCGAGGCCCCCCTCGTCGGGAGCGCCGATTCGCTCGAGGGAGCGTCCGGTCTGCGAGACTGGAGCTTCCTCAAGGGCGTCGCCTCGCCGGGGGAGAAGGACACGGGCTCGTTCCTCCTCTCGGCGACGCCGCGCGTGCCACGGGTGCGCGCCGGCTTCTCTCACGCGAAGGGCATCGCGGGAGTCCAGGTCCACGCGCGGATCTCTCCCGAAGCGAACGGACGCGAGAGCGTCTCGACGCGCGAGGCCGTCTTCGTGCTCGACACGTCCCTCTCCCAGAAAGCGCAGCTCGCGGCGAGCTGCGGCCGTCTCCTCCGGGAGATCCTCGAGAGAGACGCGACGATCGAGCGCTTCCGGGTCGTGACCTTCGACGTGACGGCTCGCGATCTCTTCCCGGGAACGCGCGAGAACACGAGAGAGGAGCGAGAGCGCACGTTCGCGGAGGTCGAGCGGCTCTGGCTCGAGGGCGCGACGAGCCTCGAGTCTGCGTTTGCTCACTTGGAGAAGACGATTCCCGAGGGCGAGAGCCCGACTCTCTTCCTCCTCTCGGACGCGCAGGTCACGTGGGGGATCGAGGACCCGCGCGAGCTCGAGCGCGCCTACCCGCGGACGTTCGGCTCGCGCTGGATCTGCTACCAGCTCGGCGACGCGGCCGTGAACCGGCCTCTCGTCGAGCGCCTCGCCCGCTCGGGCGGCCGCGTGGTCTCGGTCCTCGGCTCCCAGGACCTCGCGAGCGCGGCGGTCGCGCACCGCTTCGCTCCCACCGAGGTGAGGAGCGTCAAGGTCGAGGGAGTCACGGCGACCGATCTCGTCGTCGCGGGCTCGCCGCGCGCGATCTTCCCGCGCCAGGTCCTCGAGGTCGGCTTCCGCCTGGGCGAGAAGACCGACGCTCGCGCCGCGCGGATCGTCCTCGAGACGGAGTCGGGGAAGCAGACCTTCCCGCTCTCGCAGGCTGGCTTCGACCCCGTCGCCGGGAGAGCGTGGGCCGAGCTCACGGCGAGCACTCTCCTCGAGCTCCGCGACAAGGACGCCGACAAGGCCGCGCTCGCGCTCTCGCAGCGGTTCGGGCTCGCGAACCGCGTCGCGTCCTTCCTGATCCTCGAGACCGACATCGAGTATCAGCAGAACGAGATCGCGCCCGAGGAGCTCGACCTGGCCCGGCTCTCGGACCTCGCCCGCTCGCGCGATGCGAGGCGGCCCGTGGGAGGTCCCGACGTGTCTTGCCTCGACGACGCGGCGCTCGCTTTCCAAGACGACCTGCGCGCTCACCCGGGGAAGGCGTGGCCGAGGGCGGGCCGCGCCTCCGCTCCGAGCGCCGGTCCTGGCGATCGCCCGGATTGGGGAGAGCGGCCTGACCCCGTCGAGGTGAGGGCCGAGGCCGTCCGCCGCGAGAGCAGGGGCCGGAGCGACGAGGCTCTCAGGATCCTCTCGTCGATCATCGAGGAGAGCCCGCGCGACGCTCGCATGCTCCGCCTCGCGGGGTTCACGCTCATGAGCTGGCGGCGCTTCCCGGAAGCGGCCGCACTCTTCGCCCGCGCGCGCACGCTCCGCCCGTTCGAGGCGCAGGCCCTCCTCTGCGAGGCGCTCGCGCTCGAGGGAGCCGGGAGGACGGCCGACGCCGCCCTCCGCTTCGAGATCGCGCTCGCGGGAGGGAAGTTCGACCCTCGCCACGAGCGCTTCTCGCGCGAGTCGGCGCGCCGGCTCTACGCGCGGTTCCTCGTGGGTCAGGGAGAGCGAGGCGAGAAACGCCTCCGGGCGCTCGGGCTCTCGAGCTTGCTCCCGCTGCCCGCGCACGAGGTCCATCTCCTCTGGAACCTCGACGAGTGCGACGTGGACCTCCACGTCCAGGAGTCGGGCCTCTTCGGGAAGGAGATCAGCTACCGGAGCATGACGTCGCCCTCGGGCGGCCGCCTCCACTGGGACGACACCGTCGGCCTCGGCCCCGAGATCTACACTCACCCGAAGAGCGAGCCCGCCCTAGTCTTCGTGCACTACTTCGGCACGACCGCGAACGAGGGCACCGTTCCTTCCGCGACCCTCGTCGTTTACTGGAAGAACGGCGAGGTCGTCCTCAAGTCCGCGGTCCTCTCCCAGACGCAGCAGAAGATCGTGCTCTGGGAGAGCGGGGCGAACTGATCGCGTGTTCCACGGCGCGATGGCGACTTCAGGAACGCAAGGACGCAAGGACGCAAAGGCGCAAAGGCGAGCCACGAAGACGCGAAGACACCAAGAAGGCCCACTTCGTGTCTTCGCGTCTCGTGGTTCTCTTCGCTTCTCGCGCGGGCTGAGCGAGTCTACGAGTCGTAGTAAGGGCGCCCCTCGGCGTCGCCGCGAGCTCGCAGGATGCGCTCCTCATCCACTTCATCGTCGTTCAGCACGGGAGTCGGCACATCCCAGCGAGATGGGCGGCGAGGCGCGTCCCGGCGGCCGCCCTGGCGGTCGCCGCGCTTGCCGCCGCCGTTCCCCGGGCGCTGCTGGCCGCGGCCCGGACG
>JACQDU010000454.1 GCA_016200955.1 bacterium | reverse complement strand
GCCGCGGCTCGCGCGCTCCGAGAGGGCTCGGACCGAACGGCTTGCACCACGCGAGCCCAGAGCTGGTCGTCTCCTTCGTCTGCCCCCTTGTTGAGCGCCGCGACGAGGCCCTTCTCGAGCTCCTGCTCGCGGGCGAAGCGAGCGGCGCAGCTCGAGCACGTCTCCAGGTGCTCCGCGATCTCGAAGCTCGTCCGCGGATCGAGCTCGGAGTCGACGTAGACGCTGATGAAGCGGATCGCGTCATGGCACTTCATGGCGAGGTCCCCTTCTTCCGAGCGGTCTCGTGCCGGATGAAACCGCATTCCTTGGCGTGGTCCGTGAGAGCACGGCGCAGCTTCGCCCGAGCGCGGTGCAGTCTCGTCATGACGGTTCCGAGTGGGACCCGGCGGATGACGGCGATCTCGGCATACTTGAGCTCCCCGATCGAGCGCAGGAGGAGCGCATCGCGCTCGGTCTCGGGGAGCGCGCGCAGCGCGCACGCGAGCGGCTCCTCGATCGATGCGAGGAGCCGCTCGGGCGCGGCCAAGAGATCGGCGTAGGCCGCCTCGTTCTCGAGAGCTTCGAGCACGTCGGAGTGGTCGTCGGCCTGTTCGGGAGGGTCGAGCCCATAGGTCACCGGCGACCGGCGCCGGTTGGCGTTCTGAACTGCGTGAGCAACGTACGTGAACGCATAGGCGCGGAAGTTCGTGCCCTCCCGGAAAGCGTGGAAGTCCCGAAAGGCGAGGAGCACGGCCGTCTGCAGCGTATCGTCGGCCTCTCCCGGATCGTCGAGAGCGCGGCGCGCGTACCGAAACAGCGCGTGTCGGCACGTCCCGAGGAGCTCGAGAAAGGCCTCGCGTCGAGCCAGCTCGCGACCCTCGTGCGTTTCGGCGCTGCTTTGCACCAAGGCTCCCCTAGATGAAGGTCTCGACAGGGCGAGATGAGTTCACGAAAACTGTCCCGGCCAGGTAACTACGACGCAAGGTGACGAGCCGCTTGCCGATACTCAACAGCCGAGCGTCCCGAGCTGGCCCATGCCGCGCTCGAAGGCGCGCTCGCTGACCTCCCTGGGATCGGCTCCCGCGAAGCGGCCGCCTTCCCGTACTGTGTCATCTCTCCGCCGAAGCCGCTCCCCATGCGGGAACTCCCGTTTCCCGGTCATGCATGACGAATTGCAGGAGAACGAAGTCGCCCCATTGCGCCGAGGGACGAGGTGATGTGTACAAGCTGCGCCCTCGTCCCAAGCGCGACGAACGACCATCGAGTTGTCAAAGACGACCGAGATGCGGCGAGGCGGCGCCGGTTCAGGAAGCCTCTCGATAGTAGTAGCTCAGCATTCCCCCGACGCGCCGTCTCCTGACGATCCGCCCTTCGTGAGACGGCACCCCAGGCTCCGGCTCAATGATCCGGCTCTCGAGCCCCTGGTGGTTTCTCTCCGCGTGATAATGGGCCAGGTAGTTCTTGATCGCCCACCGCAGGTGTCCCTCGCCGAGCGGGACGATCCGGTCGAGGAGCTCCTGGCGTATGGAGCGAATCCAACGCTCGGCGTAACAGTTCAAATCCGGGCTGCGCGGAGGCAGCCGCACGATCGATAGCCCCCTCCCCCTGAGGATCTCCCTGAAGGCCGCCGAGTAGAGCGGATCTCGATCGAGGATCAGGTGCGTGAGCCCCGCAAGAAACCGTCTCCCACATCCGTGAGGTTCCTGGCGGACCTGCTTCATCCACTCCTGGTCCGGGCTCCTCGTGATCCCGGCGACATGGACTCTCCTCGTCTTCAGCTCCATCACGAACAACACGAAGTACCGGACGAGCCCCATCCACGTGACGACCTCCACCGTGAAGAAGTCCGCCGCGGCGAGCCCCTCCCAGTGCGCCGCGAGGAACTCGCGCCACCTCGCTCCCCGTCCCCGCTCGGGCGCCGGCTCGATCCCGTGGTCGCGGAGGATCCTCGCGACGGTCTTCCGCGAGACCTGTAGCTCGAGGTTCGAGAGGGCGTCTCGTAGGCGCGTGTAGCCCCAGGTCGGCTCCTCGCGAGCGAGCCTCAAGAGGACATCGACCACGGACCGCCGGTCACGCGCGTGACCGCGCACGCTGGATCTGTCGTACTTCCTGGCCACGAGGTTCCTGTACCACCTGAGGATCGTGTCGGGCGTCACGATCCCCGCGACCTGGGAGAGAACCTTGCGCCCGAGGATCTTGCCCTCCACGGCGAGCCGCCGTCGTTGCTCGTCCGTGAGACGTCTCCCGCGTGCGCCGAGCTGCTCGAGAAGGACCGCGTTCTCCGTCCGGAGGTAGTCGATCACGTCTTGCTGGGCTCGGTTGACCCAGCCGGCGAAGATCGCGAGCAGGAACCGGAGCGGCAAGGCGAGCGGCATCGTTGCCCTCGGCAGATTGTAGACCACGTCTCGAGCAGGGCCTCGTTCCCGAGCGGGGCGGGGATGATGAAGGTGACGGCCTGACGTGCTGTCCAGAGTCGAGATCGGTAGGTCGCATGATCCGCGGGAGATCGCGGAGGAGTCCGCCCAGAATCCGGCGAGTCCTTCTCACTCATGGCCCCTATCGTGCCGTCACCGTCCGAGCCTTCCGAGCCCTTCTCCGTCGACTACAACCGTGTCTCGTGACTTCGCGAGGGCTCCTGGGGGATCAGCGCGGCGGCTCCGGCGGAGCCTGCCTCCAGCGCTCGAGAGCGAAATACCCTGCCGGTAGCCACGCACCGAGAGCGAGATAAGCCTTCCCGAGGTAGAGGTCCTTGTTACCTCCCTCGACCTGCACGAGGAAGTCCTGGAGGAGCGACTCGGGCCGTAGGCCGTTCCCGCCCCTCGCGTAGTCGAGGAGGAGCGAGCCCGGCCAGTACGAGCGCCGCTCGCCCGCGCGGACCACGCGGCATTCGTAGAAGCCGAAGGGCCGGGGCTTCGCAGTCTCCGGGAGCAGCTTCCACGGCTCGTCGAGCGAGCCCTTCTCGGCCGCCAGGTTGTAGCCCATGGACACGCGCCTGCCGTCGGCGCGGCCTTCCGTGAAGAAGCCCTTCACGAACTTCCTGAAGAGGAAGCTCCCGGGGAAGGCGAGGTTCGCGCCGCGGAAGAGGAAGCCGTCGAGCGCGGCGAAGTCGGGCGTCTCCCCGTGGCGGAGGAGGTGCTCGAGCTCGCTCTTGGGCAAGCGGTCGAGGTCGGTCAGGTGATGTCCCAAGGCTCTCCCCCGCGCGAGTGGACGCATGTTAGTGTCCTTCCCCCGATCACGCGAGAGGAAGCGAACGAAGTGGGAGAGGTCGTCTTCTTCACCGGCTTCCCGGGCTTTCTCGGGAAACGGATCGCCGCGCGCGTCCTCGCCGACCCCTCGACCGAGGAGGTCGTCTTCCTCGTCCAGCACCGCTTCCGGCCCGCGGCCGAGGACGCGCTCGCGAAGATCGAGCGGGCCGGAGCTCACGCGAAGGCGACGCTCGTCACGGGAGACATCACGGCGCCGGGCTGCGGCATGGAAGTTCCCGTGCGCGAGCGCCTGCGGGAGCGCGTGACGCTCGCGTTTCACCTCGCTGCCGCTTACAACCTCGCGCTCGCCCGGGACGTCGGCATGAAGGTGAACGTCCTCGGGACGAGGAACGTGCTCGACCTCCTCGACGGAGCGCCCGCGCTCAAGCGGCTCGCTTACATCTCGACGTGCGCGGTCTCGGGCTCGCACCAGGGAGTCTTCTCCGAGGAAGACTTCGACGTGAGGCAGACCTTCAAGAACTTCTACGAGGAGACGAAGTACCTCGCCGAGGCCGAGGTCCGCGGCCGCTGGGGCAGGATCCCGACCGTGATCTTCCGCCCCTCGGTCGTCGTCGGCGACTCGAAGACCGGCGAGGCGGAGAAGATCGACGGGCCCTACTACGCCTTCGTCATGATCTCGCGCGGCCTCCACGCGATCGCCGCGAAGAGCTCGGGGAAGTTCCACCTCGTGCCCGTCGACTTCGTGGCCGACGCCATGCTCCAGATCTTCGCGCGCGAGGAGAGCGTCGGCCGCGGCTTCGCCCTCTCGGATCCGGCGCCGTGCACGTTCGCCGAGTTCTTCGACGTCACGTCGGACGCCTTCGGCAAGAGGAGACCGCTCCTCCGGGTGCCGCCTTCCGTCCTGAAGCCTCTCGCGAAGTTCCCGGGCATGGCGAAGCTCTCGGGCGTGCCGAAGCAGAGCTTCGATTATTCGCTCGTGCCCGTGGACTGGCCGTGCGCGAACACGCTCGAGGCGCTCCACGCGTCGGGGCTCAAGTGCCCGCGCTACCCCGAGTATGCCAAGACTCTCGTCCGGTACTTCAAGGAGCACCTGGAGCCGACCATGCCGAAGGCCGGCATGTGGTGAGCGTCAGCTCGTAGGGGGGCGATCGGCCCTCGCCTGCTCCGCGAGCTGGCGAGCGCGTCTCCGCTCCCACCACTCCTCGTGACTGATCGAGTGCATCCTCCGGCTGTGAGCGCGGAGAGCCAGGAGCCCGATCGCGCCCGCGAGGAGGGGAACGGCGATCTGCGGCGCATGGACGACGGCCGCGAACGCGAGGATCGCTCCGAAGAGGACGCCGGCGACGACCACGAGCGCGAGGACGACCCTCGCGAGGCCGGTCAGGAGCGGGCCTCCGAGCGAGCTCGGCGCGAGCGGCGGCCGGAACGGGAGCCGGGGCTCTCGCGAGCCTTGCTTGGGCGCGGCGGCCGAGAGGTACTTCCTCTTACCGCACGTCGCGCACTTCTTGCCGCCCTCCCACCAGCACGCCGTGTGGTGGCGCGCGAGGCAGTCGCGGCAGACCACCCAGTCGTTGTGATCGGGAGAGACGTCCGAGTGGCAGTAGGGACACCGCGTGAGGCTCGTCGGGACGACGATCTCCTTCTTCTCGGGAGTGCGGACGCCGTGGATGACGATCCCGGCCGGCTCGGGGTTCGCGGCGTAGTGGTCGAGGATCGCCTCGTCGAGCCGCTTCGCCTCGGCCGCGGTCGCCTCGGGGGAGACGAGAGGAGCTTCCTCGGTCGGCGCGGCCTTCTCGAGGGACGCGGTCTCCTCCTGGGCGGCGCGGGGCGGGGTCTCTCTCGGCCGCTCGGCTTCCATGAAGGCGCGCGCCTTACTTCTCGAGGATCCGGATGGCCGCCTCCATGAGCTCGGCCTCGCGGTGGCGGCTCTCCTGACGATAGACGAGGGCGACGGACTTCAGGTAAGCGGTCGCGCCGGCGTTCGTGGGCTGCTGGAGCTGGTAACCGTCGAGGACTGCTTGCCGGAGCCAGTCGGCGTACTCGTCCAGGTACAGCTCCCGGGTCTCGTCGACGCTGTCGTGCGTCACGAGGTTGCGCGCCTTGAGCGTCCGCTTCTCTCGCGTGGGAAAGGCGTCCTTGAGCGTCTGCGAGCGGGCGGCGGGAGCCACGAGACCCGGGGCGGGCGGAACGCCCATGACCTCGCGGTGCTTGAGCGAGATCCCGAGGGCGGCGAAGGCGAGGAAGGCGACCATGACCACGCCCAGCGTCACGACCCAGGCGCTCCGGGAGCTCTTCGCGCGGCGGCTCGAAGGCGTCGCAGGGAGGAACTTCGCATGGCCGCACGTGGAGCAGGTCCCGTTCTCGCCCCAGCACGCCACGTGGTGCCGCGCGAGGCAGCTCTTGCAGGCGACCCAGTCCGCCGTCTCGGGCGAGACGTCGGAGTGGCAGTAAGGACACCGGATCGCGCTCGAGAGGACCCTCACGTCCTCGCGCGGAGGAGCCTCGGGCGGAAGCTCCGTGGCCTCGGGCTTCTCGAGCTTTTTCTCCTCGAGCTGTTCTTTCTCCATCGAATCCCCCGCGCGCCTTCGGGCGCTCGCGCCTCAGCGCGCGTTGAGCTTGAGCCTGCCGCTCTTCGAGTAGAACGAGACCGGGTTCTCCCAGACGACCTTGCGGATCTTCGCGTCGTCGAGACCGCGCTTCCGCATCTCGACGACGCAATGGGAGACCGAGAGAGCGTCGGACTTCCCCCAGTCGGCGCTCGAGTTGATCATCATGCGGTCGGTCCCGTGCTCGAGCACGATGTTGACCGCCCGCTCGGGCGAGAGCTTGGTGACCGGGTAGACGGTGTGGCCCGCCCACATGCCGGCGTCGCGGACGGCCTTGATCGTCTCCTCGGTGTTGTGGTCGATGAGAGACCGATCCGGGTCGATCCCGTGCTCTCTCAGGACCGCGATCGAGCGGAGCGTTCCCTTGAGCTTCTGCCGGTGAGGGGTGTGGACCATCACGGGGAGGTCCTTCTTCTTGGCGAGCTCGACCTGCGCGTGGAAGGCCTCCTCCTCCGCGGCCGTCTGGTCGTCGAACCCGACCTCTCCCACGGCCACGACGGCCTCGTGGTCGAGGAACTTCTCGATCCCGGCGATGACCTCCTTCGCCAGCGGCCGGTCGTTCGCCTCGCGCGGGTTGAGCGCTATGCAGCAGAAGTGCTCGATCCCATGCTCCCTCGCGCGCTGCCGCTCGAAGTTCGAGATCGCGCGGAAGTAGTCGAAGAAGCTCCCCGCGTGCGTCCGCGGCTCTCCCAGCCAGAATGCCGGCTCGACCACCGCGCGCGTCCCCGCGAGCGCCATGCGCTCGTAGTCGTCCGTGACGCGGGAGATCATGTGGATGTGGGGGTCGAAGATGTCCATGGCGAGATCATAACTCGGGAAGTTATCGGACACAGAACGTCAAAAAACCCAGGCGCCTTGCTTGTTTGCGCGAGATGCCGCTGCTACGGTGCAAGCGTCACGGTTGCGTCTTTGCGCGCCGCGACCCGGGGCTCAGGGGAGAGCGGGAGGCCCCAAGCGGGGAGGTGGCGCCGCGAGTTGCGGCGCCGCGTGCGGAGGCTGGATGGGTCTCAAGGGCAGTGTCAAGGCGCTCAGCCTGGACCAGCTCTTCGAGTTCCTCCACGCGAGCGGTCACAAGGGCACGCTCCGCGTCACGCACAAGAACAGCACGTCGAAGACCCTCTACCTCTGGCAAGGCGGCGTCTACGTCGAGCGGAGCGAGTGGAGCTACCGGCTCGGCGACGTCCTCATCCGCCACGGGGTCATCAACCGCGACCAGCTCGAGCAGGCGCTCAAGGCGCAGAAGGCGGCCGGGGCCCAGGTCCGCCTCGGCGACATCCTCGGCCAGCTCGGCTTCGCGAAGCAGGAGCAGATCCTCGCCGCCCGCCGGAAGCAGGTAGAGGAGGAGATCTACGACCTCTTCGCCTGGGAGGATGCCGTCTTCGAGTTCTCGAAGGACGCCTTCCCCGCGGGCTTCGAGCAGCGCCTCAAGGACCCCGAGGAGTTCCGCTACGAGACGCGCTCCGTCCTCATCGAGGCGACGCGCCGGCTCGACGAGTGGAAGCGGATCCACGAGAACATCCCGAGCTTGAAGCGCATCTACCTCCCGGAGGAGAAGGACCGCGAGGCCTCCGCGAAGCGCATGCGGAAGGCCTTCGTCGAGATGAAGGTCGTGGCCGAGCCGTCCGTCTTCGACGGCCGCCGCACCGTCGACGAGCTCTACCGGGTCTTCGGCCTCTCCCACTTCGAGACGCTCTCGCTCATCGCGCGGTTCGTGACGAGCCAGGACATCCGCCCGCTCGCACGGCACGAGCTCGAGGCGCGCTTCCGCATGGCGGTCGAGGAGGACCTGCCTTACGCGGTCAAGCTCTTCGAGTGCGCGCTCGAGACGCCGGAGTTCGAGGCGCGCGCGAAGTACCTCGACCGCGCTCTGTTCGGCTCCGCCGCCTTCAGGAGCTACATCCAGAAAGAACAGCTCACCTTCACAGCGCGCGTGCGCGGGAAGAGGGCGCTCGAGCTGCTCCTCGGGATCTTCCGGCAAGGGATCACGTGCGACTTCTCCGCGACGGAGGAGGGGCGCACGCTCAAGCTCTCGTTCTCGAAGTCCGCGCTCGTCTGGCGCGGCGCGCAGGGGATCGCTCCGCCGAACGTCGTCAAGCACCTCCTCGCCCGGAGCCCGATCGCCGCGGTGGACATGGCGCGCGTCGAGGAGATGCAGCGCCAGTCGGGCCGCACCCTGCAGCAGATCCTCGTGGGCGGCGGCTACGTGACGATGGACAACTGGTTCCGCGCCCAGAAGGACACGGTGCTGAACGAGGTCTTCGAGATCTTCTTCTGGAAGAAGCCGTTCGTGGAAGTCCACTGCGGCGAGTGCAAGCAGACCGCGCGCCCCAAGCCCGGGCTCGACATCGACGTGCCCATGCTCCCCTGGCTCCGCGAGGAGGTGACGGAGGAGGTCAAGCGCTGGGAGTCGATCATCGCCGAGATCCCGAGCGTGCGCGCTTACTTCCTCATCACGAACAAGGGAAAGAACGCGATCAAGAACCCCTTCGACGTCCTCGCGCTCTTCGACGGGAAGAAGCAGCTCGAGGACATCATGAAGGCGCAGACGCAGCCGCCGCAGGCCTTCTTCGCGTGGCTCTACGAGCAGAAGACCTCCGGTCGCATCGAGGCGCTCACCGAGGACGACTACCGGAAGCGCCTCGACGCCGCGATCGCGGCGGGCCAGCGGCGCGAGGCGATCGAGTACTGCGTCGCGGCGATCGACTCCGGCCTCCAGATCCGCTACTACCAGGACCGCATGAAGGAGCTCGAGGCCGCGGAGCTCGAGCTCGAGGCGCAGGCCGCTCGCCCGACGCTCCGGGGAGACCTCGCGTCGTTCTCGCTCGCCGAGGTCCTCCAGACGTTCTACATGTCGAAGCGCTCCGGCACGCTCAGGATCTTCGAGCCGAAGCGCTCCCGCGAGATCTACTTCGAGGACGGGGAGGTCTACCTCCTCCTCGACGGCTACGAGTCGGGAGAGACGTCCCTCCAGCCGCTCCAGATGTCGGCGAACGGCATGTCCGAGACGCTCTCGGTGCAGATGAAGGACGAGCTCTACGAGGTCTTCCTCTGGGACGCCGAGTTCGAGTTCACGGCCGACGTCCTCCCCGCCGCCTTCTACACCGAGGTGGGCAAGACCTACCGCGTGAAGATCAACACGCAGCAGTTCCTCATGGAAGCCGTGCGCCGGATCGCCGAGTGGGAGGAGGTCCGCGCGACCCTCCCGACGGACGACCTCGTCGTCGCGTTCGAGAGCTACGACGAGAAGATGCGCGCCGTCACGGAGCGCGGCCTCGCCGACCTCCTCCTGCTCGTGGACGGCCGCCACACCCTCGCGGACGCCATACGCATGAGCGGCGCGGGACGCTTCCAGGCGCTCGTCCTCCTCGCCGAACTCACCCGGCAAGGGGCGCTCCACCTCGTGACCGAGGAGGCGCGCGCCGCGAAGGCCGCCGCGCGCGCGGGCCGCTCGGGCCAGGTCGACGCGAGCTTCGTCGAGTCGCTTCGTGCCCTCGTGGGAGAGCGTGTCATGGGCCTCATCCGCGCGACGGACGGCCGGCGCTCGAAGGAGCTCGCGATCGTCGGCGGGAAGATCACGCGCACGCAGCCTTACCGCGGCGACGACTCCTCCGAGACCGCGTCGCTCCAGGACGCCGCCCGCGACCTGGGAGAGGCGCTCTCGTGGAAGGGAGCGCGCTGGGAGTTCCTCGAGGGCACGCTGCCCCCGTTCCTCGAGAAGGACGAGTCCGCGCGCGCGCGCCTCGGGCTCGAGACGGAAGTCTTCCTGAAGCAGCTCGAGGCCGCCGGCAAGCGGTGGTGCTCGATCTCGACGACCGTGCCTAAAGACAAGCCCCTTGCGCTCGTCGACGACGACGGCGCGCGGGCCCAGGCCCACGCGATCTCGGAGCGCCTGCCGAACGTACTCGCGCTCTTCGACGGCGTGCGGACCGCCGACGACATCGCCCGCTCCTGCGGGAATCAGCGATTCCTCGCCCTGTCGACGATCCTCGACCTGCTCGAGGCTCACGTGGCCGTCGTCACGGAGCCGCAGGCCGCCGAGGAGCCGACGGAAGAGGAATGGGACCTGGGTCTGGGTTAGGAGAGCCCCATGGATTTCGCGATGAGGAGCCTCCAGAGACGCGCGAACGCCGATCCCTCCGACGGAGCGGCGGCCGCCCGCCTCGCGCGCACGCTCGCTCGCGCGGGCCGCGCGGACGACGCGCGCGCGACCGTTCGCGGCCGTGTCGCCCAGGGAGAGATCGACGGCGACACGCTCGGCCTCGTGCTCGAGCTGGGCGTCGGGCTCATAGACGGCGGGCCGGCCTCCGCTCCGTGCGCGAACGTGCGCTACGCCCCTCACCGTCCCGCGGAGCGCGTCGTCGAGCTCACCCCCGTCGTCGCCTTCGCCGGCGTGCCAGGCTCGGGCGCCCGCGAGAGCGCACTCGCGCTGCGCGACCTCTTCGCGGCGCGGATCCTCGAGTGCCAGGAGATGCGCGTCGACGACGAGCGCGCGATCGACTTCACCGCGTCCCTCGTGCGTCCGTGGACCGTCGCGCGCACTTACGCGGTGCGGTCTCTCAGGGTCGTGACGGTCCCGGTGGCCCAGCACGCCGTGAAGCTCCGCCGCCGCGTCCTCCGCGAGACGAGCGCGCTCGCGTTCGTCGTCGACTCGCGCGGCACGGGCCAGGACGGCTACTCGAACGAGCAGGCGTGGAAGGTGCTCAAGGCCGACTTCCGGCGGTCCACGGGGAAGGCGATCGACGGGCTGCCGCTCGTCTTCCAGTACCACGATCCGGTCGAGGAGGCGTGGCATCGAGCGCTCATGCTCGCCCTGGGCCTGAGCCGCATCCCGCACGCGCGCACGACAGCGACGATCGAGACGAGCGCGCCCGACGCCGAGCCGGGCGCGCCTCGCTTCGCGCGAGTCGGCGACGAGGACCGCGTCCTCGCGCACGACGGCGCCGTCGAGAGCCTCGCGCTCCTCCTCGTCGGGATCGCGGCGGCGGTGAGGGGCCTCACGTCTCCCAGGCCGCGTTGCCTCGAGTCTCGCGGGACTCCTCCGGGGGCCCTCCCGAGGCCCTGAGAGCCCGGGGGAGCCGGTCCGGTGCACTCGCTCCGGGCCTCCCGTTCACCTGAGATTCAGCATTCGCCGAAGGCGAATGCGGTGGTGCAATAATTTCACTTGCGCCTTGCGGCGTCAGCCGCGAATGACTTACATGAACTCCCGCCGCAAGGCGCTAGTGAATTCAAGCGTGAGCAGCTCTCTGGCCGACGACCTCCTCCTGGGCGAGCTCGTGGTCCGCGCGCGCCTCCTCTCGCGCGATCACGTCGCGCGAGCGCTCGGCGAGCTGAGCCGCCGCCGCCAGCAGGGACGGGAGGCCGACCTCGCCTCGGTGCTCGTCGGCGCTGGTCTCATGTCGCTCGCGGACCTCGAGCGCGTTCGAAGGGAGCCGGGCTCGGCGGAGACGCGGGACGACGAGCTCTCCCTCGCGCTCAAGCGGGCTTACGAGAACCCCGACCCGACTCCGCTCCCCGTTCGCCCGAGCGGGCGCCTCGCATCCGCCGGGCTCGCGCAGCCTCCGCCGGCCGTCGTCTCCAAGGAGAGGAAGACCGGCCGCTTCGAGGCCCAGCCCGCGCCTCCCCGGAGGAAGACGGGGCGCTTCGAGCCCGATGCGACGGCCGCTCTCCCGGCGAGCGAGGTCCCCCGGCCGGACGGCGCCGCTCCCGTCGCGACGCCGGCGCCCGCCTTCGCGCCGCCGCCTCCTCCTCCGCCGAAGATGATCGGGCGCACCTGGGGGAGCTACGAGATCCTGGGAGAGGTCGCGCGCGGCGCCATGGGCGCGGTCTACCGCGCGCGCGACAAGCGCCGCAACCTCGACGTCGCGCTCAAGGTCCTCCTCCAGGGGAACAAGGCCGAGGGATAGGACCTGGAGCGCTTCAAGCGCGAGGCCCGGTCCCTCGCTCGCCTCGCTCATCCGTCGATCGTGCGCGTCTACGACTACGGAGTCCAGGAAGGCTGCCCGTTCCTGACGATGGACTTCGTCGCCGGCACGACGCTCGAGTCGATCCTCCGGGGCGGCGGCCTCCCCATCGAGCGCGGCCTCGTGATCCTCGAGGAGGTCGCGGAGGCCGTCGACCACGCCCACTCGCGCGGCGTCGTCCACCGCGACCTCAAGCCCGCGAACGTGCTCATCGGAGCCGACGGCCGCGCCCGGATCACGGACTTCGGCCTCGCGAAGATCCTCGACGAGGGAGCGAGCCTCACGCGCTCGGGCGACCTCATCGGCACGCCCCTCTACATGTCGCCGGAGCAGGTCTCGGGCGACCTGTCCGCTCTCGGGCCGAGCTCGGACGTCTGGTCGCTCGGCGTCACGCTGTACCTCCTCCTCACGGGAGAGCAGCCCTTCGGCGCGAAGACGATCGACGAGGTCTCGAAGAAGGTCCTCCACGAGGAGCCCGTCCCTCCGAGGAAGCTCCGCCCCGAGATCTCGGAGGAGCTCGAGAAGGTCTGCGCGGCCGCTCTCGCGAAGGACCCGAAGCGGCGCTACCAGTCGGCCGGCGAGCTCTCGCGCGACCTCTCGAACTACCTCCACGGGAAGCCCGTCCTCGCCGGCCGCGTGACGACCGGCGTCCGCGCGCGTCGCTTCGCGCGCGCCGTGCAGCTCCGCCTGGGCCTCCGCGCCGTGCTCCTGTTCCTCCTCGTGTTCGTCGCGAGCGCGTCCCTGACCATGCTCCTCCTCGCTCCCACGCACGGCGGGACGACCGACGTCCTGAGCCCTCGCCTCAAGGCCCAGCTCGCGCGCTTGCAGGACGTCGTGAGAGTCCTGGGAGAGAGCCCTCCCGAGCCCGCGTCCGCCGAGGAGGCGAGGCTGAACCTCCTCTCGGCGCACAAGGCCGTTCGCGATGCGATCGACCCGGGAGAGGGCCAGGCGCTCTCCGTCTGCGACGCTCTCCTCGCGAAGGGGCACGCTCTCCTCGCCGAGCATCCGCGCGACCCGGCGCGAGAGGACGAGTGGGCCGCGAGAGAGCTCCTTGCCGCGGCCGACTGCGCGCCCGACGCCGTCCCCGGCACCGGCGCGAGCCGCGCCCTCATGGACAAGCTCACCGCGCTCGCGCGAGCGCTCGATCCCCTCGAGAGGACGCACGACTCTTCTCTCAGGAAGCACGCGAAGAAGGTCCTCGGAGCGATCGGCGAGACCGCCGCCGGCCCTCTCGTCTCGGGGCGAGTCCACCTCCTCGCGGGCGACTTCGAGGAAGCGGAGCGCCTCCTCACGCTCGCCCTCGAGCGCACGAAGGGGAGCCCGGGTTCGTCCGAGCGCGAGCAGGCCGGCCTCGCCTCGATCGACGCCCTCCTCGCACTCGAGCTGTACGAGGACGCCCGCTCTCGCGCGCAGGAGCTCGAGGCGGAGGCGAGCTCCCGCGAGGCCTCTCTCGAGCGGAGCACGCGCCTCGAGCTGTGCGTGGTCCGTGCCGCGAGGCAGCTCCGCCAGGCGGACCCGCGCGCCCTCGAGCTCGTCTCGAGCTACCTCGACGCGACCTCGCAGGGGAAGCCCGGATCGTCGCGCCGGCGCGAGGCGCT
>JACQDU010000422.1 GCA_016200955.1 bacterium | reverse complement strand
GGTCGCCGACGAGGTGCGCAGCCTCGCCGACCACGTCGTCGAGTCCACGCGAGAGATCGAGGGCCTCATCGGCCAGATCCAGAGCGAGATCTCGGCGGCCGTCCTCGCGTCGGAGGAGGAGGTCAAGAGAGCCGAGAAGGGCCGCGAGCTCGCGACGCGCGCCCAGGCCTCTCTCCAGGCGATCACGGACACGGCCTCTCGCACGACGGACGCCGCCCGGCAGATCGAGCTCGCGACGAACCAGCAGAGGAGCGCTTCGGGGCAGGTCGCGACCGCGGTCCGCGAGGTCGCGTCCTCGTCGGAGGAAGTCGCCACGGGGGACAAGCGAGTCACGGTCTCGGCGAACGAGCTCGCGGCGCTCGCCCACGATCTCCAGACCGTGATCAACCAGTTCGACTCCGCGACGGCGGAGTCGGGCGGCGCCCAGCGTGGCGGGAGCGGGCGCATGGGAGCCGGCCGCCCGGGCAAGGCCACGGCGTCCGCCATGGCCGTGCCTCCTCCGAGCGGGCCCATGAACGTGAAGCTGCCGCCTGAGCGCACGGCGACGCTCAATCCTCCGGCCGACGAAGCGTTGAGGCGCGTCTAGACCGTGGCCGAAGGGCCCCCGTTCGACTTCCCCGAGGCGCGGCCGTACGGCTCCTCCCAGGAGAACCCCGTCCGGAACGTGGAGTCGGGGCCGCTCGTCGATCCCGCCGACCTCGTGCGCGCGGGAGCGGAGATGCGCGCCTCGCTCCAGGGAGACACCGAGACCGAGCCCGAGATCACGCTCATCCGGTTCGAGCTGGGAGGAGAGCAGTACGCGATCCGGCTCGAGGCCGTGACCAAGATCGAGCGCGTGCCTTCGATCGTCGCGGTCCCTCGAACGCCTCCTTTCGTGAAGGGCATCGCGAGCCTGAGAGGCGAGGTCGTCTGCGTCGTCGACCTCCGCGCTCTCCTGGGAGCGCCGAGCTCCGAGAGCGCTCCGCGCGGCCTCCTCGTGCTGGGAGAAGGGCCGAGGCGCGTGGCGATCCTCTCGGACGTGCTCCCGGACTACTTCCGCGCCAAGGAGAGCGGGCTCGTCCCGGCGCCTCACCGCGGCGGCGACGCGATCCTCTCCTCGGGCTTCGAGCGCGACGAGGGCTTCGTGGGAGTCATCGACTCGAAGAAGCTCATGGACGTGCTCGAGAGGCGCTTCGATGCCTGAGAGCGCTCCCCGCGACACGCTCAAGACCGGCGCGGGCTGGAAGGCCGCCGTCCTCAAGCCCCGCGACCGCGCGAGGGTCTCGCTCCTCCCCGTCCGGGTCGGGCCTCACCTCGTGGCGATCGAGGCCATGAGGATCATCGCGGTCTTCCCGGGAGCCGTCTACGTCGGGGAAGACGACCCGAAGAAGCCGGTCCGGCGCGTGGACCTCCACGGGATCCTCGGAGTCTCGGGGACGCAGTCGTGCGAGACGATCGTCGCGCGCGCGGACGACCGGACCGGGCGAGGCGACGGGCCGCGAGTGGCCTTCGCGATCGACGGGGCCGAGCGGCTCGTCACGCTCCCGCTCGAGGCGCTCGGGCCGTTCCCGCCGGTGGCGCGGGAGCAGATCCAGGTCGACTTCCTGGTCGGCGTGGTGAACGAGCCCGACAGGACGAGCTTCCTCCTCGACCCCGCGCGGCTCTCTCGCTGGGCGGCCGCGCTCGAGGCGGGTCGCGCGAGAGGGGCGGAGGAGGACGCGCGTGGACGATGAGCTGCGCGACCTCCTCGAGATCTTCCGCGAGGAAGGCCAGGAGCGCCTGGCACGCGTCGCGCACAACGTCGAGGCGCTCCAGGAGGCGGCGGACAAGACGTCGCTCTTCGACGAGATCGACCGCGAGCTCCACACGCTCAAGGGCTCCGCGCGCATGCTCCAGTTCGCGGCGCTCGGAAGCCTCGTGCACGAGACGGAGAGCCTGTCCAAGACCATGCGCCGGAGCTCCGCTCCCGGGATGCGAGAGCTCCTCGTCGAGGCGGCCGACCGCCTGACCGCGCTCGTCCTCGCCTGCGTCGAGAAGGGAGAGGACCACGGAGACCCCGCCCTCGAGGCGAGGATCCACGCGGCCGCGGAGGCGGGGAGGTCGGGGACGACTCCTCCCGGCGGCTCGTCTCTCAGGCATCCAACGCGCTCGGCGGCGGTCGACGCGGCCGATCCCGACAAGACGCTGCCCGCCGGGCACGACTCGTGGAAGCTCCCGCGCGCGGGCTACCAGAAAGGGACGGGCACCGAGCGCTATCCGACCCTGCCGCCCTCCGGCCTCCGGCCGCTACGCGGGGATCGTCCCGACGGGGTCGGCGCGCTTTCCCGCGGCCGCTCCTCCGACCGGGCCGAACGACCAGTCGCCCACGGCTCGCTTCGAGGGGGCCGTGCCCAGGGGCACGGCGGATCCCGACCTCCCGACGGCCGCCTGGCAGATCCCGGCTCCCGGAGGCACGTCGTCCGCCTTCCAGGTCGTGCCGCCCGCTCCGCCGCCTGCGCCGCCCGCGCAGGACCCCGGGACGACGAGCCGCATAAGGAGAGACCTGAAGAAGGAGAAGGACAAGGCCTCGGCTCCCACGAAGGAGGGCCACGAGGAGGGCGACCTCGTCCGCGTGAGGGCGTCCAAGCTCGCGCAGCTCGACGGCTTCGTGAGCGAGCTCTCTCTCGCGAAGCTCCGGCTCGATGCGCTCGAGGAAGCGCTCCGCGCCCTCGCTCAGGACCTGCCCGAGGATCGCGAGAGCGCGGCGACCGCCATGCGGCGGATCGCGCGGCGCTTCCGCGAGGACCGCGCTCACGTGGCGCGGCTCTCGAAGGGGCTCGAGCGGCTCGCGATCGAGGTGCGCCTGCGGCCGGTCGCGCGCGTGATCGATCCTCTCCCGCGCGAG
>JACQDU010000431.1 GCA_016200955.1 bacterium | reverse complement strand
TACGTCTTCAACGCGGAAGAGCACAAAGACATCGAGAGCATGAGCGAGATCATCCAGGGCTCGCTCCACGTCGTCGCGGGGCAGCAGCGCCGCCGGCGTCCGGGGAGCAAGGGGCGCAAGGAGAAGGGCGAGTTCCTCGACTACTTCGGCGCCGCAACCTCCGAGGACGGGCGTGTCGACGAGGACACGGAGGAACCCGAGGAGGCCGCTCCGGCGAAGCCGGTCGAGGGCGCTCGCGCCGAGGAAGCGGGAGAGCCGGGGGCTCACGTGGAGGAGCCCGTCCCGACGCTCGACGGCGCTCACCGTGAGGAAGAGCGCGACCGCGAGCCGCTCGACGAGCCGCGCGACCGCGAGCCGCGCGACCGCGAGCCGCGCGACCGCGAGCCGCGCGACCGCGACCGGGGCTCCGGCGACCGCGAGAGAGGTGACCGCGAGCGGGGCGACCGCGAGGGGGGCGACCGTGACGACGATCGGCGCGGGCGTCGCGGGCGCCGTGGCCGACGCGGGCGCCGCGGCCGCGGAGGACGCGATCGCGACGAGCGCGGGCCCGCTCCGCGCGAGGGCGAGCGGCGAGGCGATGATGAGGGAGTCCCCGAGGTCCTCCGCACCTTCTCCTACGGCGAGCGCGAGACGGGCGACGAGCCCGAGGGCGAGCGACCCGACCGGGGCCGCGACCGTGACCGGGGCCGTGACCGGGGCCGTGACCGGGACCGGGGTGATCGGGAGCTCGGGGGCCGCGGGGAGCCGGCCACCCAGCCGCCGAGGGAGACGGTCGCTCCGATCCCGGCGGAGCCCCGCCCGGAGCCGGCGGCGGTCGCTCGGGCGAACCTCGCGGCGATCGCGGGAGCAGCGCCGCCTCCCCCCGAGAGGAAGGAGGACCTGGGAGAGTTCACCTCGGGTCTTCTCTCGCCCGATCAGCTCGCCCAGGTCGAGCAGCAGCGCCACGCGGACGCCGAGAGGGCGGCCCGGGCGCGCGAGGAGCAGGTCCGCCGTCTCCAGGAGACCCGCGCCACCGAGGAGCGCCGGCGGGTCCGCGAGCGTGAGTCCACCGAGGACGCCGGCGGCTTCGCCGCGGGGATCCTCGAGGGCGAAGCGCGCCGCGAGGCCTCGTCGAGCGAGGGCGGGACGAGCTCGTGATCGGACTCGCGAACTTCGTTGACTTGGGCCCGGACGGCGGGTTCAATGGCGCGCTCTTTCTGGCCTTTACGCAGCGAAGGACTTTCCTGAGATGACGACTTACATGGCGAAGGCCGCCGACAAGGCGAGCCGGCAGTGGTGGGTGGTCGACGCGGCGAAGACGGACCTCTCCCTCGGGAGGATGGCGACTCGCATCGCGAAGATCCTCATGGGCAAGCACAAGCCCACTTACACGCCTCATCTCGACACGGGCGACTTCGTGATCGTCGTCAACGCGGAGAAGGTCAAGGTCACGGGCAAGAAGCGGCTCGAGAAGGTCTACCCGTACTTCACTCTCTACCCGAGCGGCCTCAGGGCGCGGACGTTCGCGGACCTCGTCGTGCGCGACCCCGGAAAGATCATCCGCTTCGCGGTCTCTCGCATGCTCCCGAAGAGCAAGCTCGGCCGCACGCAGATCTCGAAGCTCAAGTCCTACAAGGGTCCTGCGCATCCGCACGCGGCGCAGAAGCCGGAGCCGATCGACATCTCGAAGATCTAGCTGGCCTTCCTGGAACACGTGAGACTCACGGAGAAAAGAAGTGGCTGACGAGACGACCGCCGCACCCGAGACCGAGAAAGCGCCCGCGCCGCCCCCGGCCGAGCCGCCCGCCTTCTACACCGCCGTCGGCCGGCGGAAGTGCTCCGTCGCGCGCGTCCGCATGAAGCCGAACGGGACGGGCAAGATCCTCATCAACAAGAAGCGCACGATCGAGCAGTACTTCGAGCGCGAGGGCGACCGCTTGACCGTCCTCTCGCCGCTCGTCGCCACGTCCACGCAGGACAAGTTCGACATCTACCTGAACCTCTCGGGCGGCGGAACGGCGGGCCAGGCGGGCGCCACGCGGATGGGCATCTCGCGCTGCCTCTCGAAGGCGAGCTCCGAGTGGCTCCAGACGCTCAAGTCGCAGGGCTACCTCACGCGCGACGCGCGGGAGAAGGAGCGCCGGAAGTACGGCCGCCGCGGCGCTCGCGCGAGCTACCAGTTCTCGAAGCGCTAACGCGCGAAGAAGACGACCGAGACGCACGCGAGGAGGCCACGGCCTCCTCGCGTCGTTCCGGAGCGGCCCCTCTCAGTGAGGCTTCTTGAGCCTCTCGACCTCGGCCCTGACCTCGGCGGCATCGGGGGCGCGCGGAGCGGCCTTGAGGTAGGCCTCGAGGTCGGCGATCGCCGCCTTCGAGTCCTTCTTCTTCTCGTGAGCGGTCCCGCGCTCCTTGAGCGCCACGGCCAGGCCCGGCTTGAGCTCGAGCGCCTTCGAGAAGTCGGCGATCGCGTGGTCGAGGTCGTTCTTCTTCGCGAGAGAAACGCCGCGGTGGTGGTAAGCCTCGGCGTTCCTCGGGTCGAGCTCGATGACCTTCGTGAAGTCGGCGATCGCGCCCGCGTCGTCCTGGTGTCTCGCCTTGGCGATGCCGCGGCCCATGATGAAGAGCGCGTTCTTCGGGTCGAGCTCGGCCGCTTTCGCGAAGTCGGCGAGCGCGAGGTCGAACTCGTGGCGCGTCCGGTGGAGCAGGGCGCGCTCGTGGTAGGCGGGAGCGTACTTCGGGTCGAGCTCGACCGCCTTCGAGTAGTCCGCGAGCGCGCCTTCCGGGTCGTTCAGGTGCTGTCGAGCGTCGCCGCGGTCCTTCCACGCGTGCGGGCTCAAGGGGTCGAGCTCGATCGCGCGGTCGAAGTCCTTCCTCGCGCTCTCGTAGTCCTGCTTCTGGAGCTTGCAGAAGCCGGTCGTACTCGGCGATCGCGCCGTCCCAGTCGGACGCCTTGCGCTTGATCTCGCCCTCCCGGAACTTTTCCTGGGCGGCCTTGCGGTCGCGCGCGGCGGCCTCGCTCTGCTTGACCTGCTCCTCGAGCCGCTTCGTCTGCTCCTCGAGCGCCCGCTCCTTCTTCTCCTCCTTCTTGTCTTTCATGAAGAAGACGACCGCGGCCGTGCCGAGCCCGCCGATGACGGCGAGCGCGAGGAAGATCCAGAGAGCGAGCTTCCGGTTCCGCCGGATCCAGAGCCCGGTGCGCTCGAGCGCGCCCACGGGGCGAGCGAGGATCGGCTCTCCCCGGACGAAGCGGGCGAGCTCGTCCGCGACGGCGCCGGCCGACGGATAGCGGCGCTCGGGCTCCTTCTCGAGGCAGCGGAGCGTGATCGTCTCGATGTCCGGCGGCACGTCCTTGACCGTCGCGCGGAGCGGCGTCGCCTCCTCGGAGATGATCTGCGAGAGGAGCTTGTTGAGCGTCTCTCCGCGGAACGGCGGATGGCCCGCGAGGGAGCGATAGAGCACGGCTCCCAGCGCGAAGACGTCCGAGTGAGGCCCCTGCGCCTTGGGGTCGCCCGCCGCCTGCTCGGGCGACATGTAAGCCGGCGTCCCGAGCACGGCTCCCGTGACCGTGAGGCGCTCGGCCGTCTGCGCCTCGCGCGCGAGGCCGAAGTCCATGAGGTGAGGCTTCCCCTCCGCGCGGTCGATGAGGACGTTCTCGGGCTTCACGTCGCGGTGGACGATCCCGGCCTGGTGCGCATGGTCGAGCGCGAGAGCGACGTCGCGCACGACCTCCGCGACGCGCTTCGTCGGCACGGGCCCGCTCTTCAGGAGAGCCTCGAAGCTCTGCCCGTCGATCAGCTCCATGACGAGGTAAGGCTTCCCCTCGTGCTCGCCGACCTCGTAGACGGAGACGATCCCCGGGTGGCGGAGGCGCCCCGCCGCGCTCGCCTCGACCTGGAACCGCGCGACCTGCTCCGCGCCCGCGCGCGTCGGGTCGAGGATCATCTTCAGCGCCACCGGCCGACGGAGCCCCGTGTCGTAGGCGCGGTAGACGACTCCCATGCCGCCTCGCCCGAGCTCTCCCAGGACGGCGTAGCGGCCGATCGCGCGCGAGGGGTCCTCGAGCGCGCGGGCGACCTCGGGGTCGAGCTCGCGCGTCGGGCGCCTCTCGTGGACGGAGCCCTTCGGCACGGGCTGCGTCGCGCCCGGAGCGGTCGAGTCCTTGAGGGAGCCGAACGACGGGACGGGCTCGATGAGCGTCTTCTCGGAGCTCTCGTCGCGGACCTGGGAGCCGGACGCGTCCACGGGAGACATGAAGACGGTCGGGAGCGCCTCCTCGGGAGTGGAGGCCCGGCTCGCGCCCGTCTTCGGCGCGAGGTCGCTCTCGGGGCTCGGCGGCGTCTCGGAAGGGCTCATATCCCCGCGAGAGTTTAGCTGCTCTTCTGCGCCGTCGCCGCGAATCCCGCCGGGAGCGCGCCCTCCGCCTCGAGCTTGATCAGGTGAGCGAGCGCCGAGCGCGAGGCGAGCCCGTGGAGAGCGGGCGGTGTGTCCGTGTAAGCGGCCTCGACGATCGCGAGGAGCCGCGAGCGGCCCTCTCTCGCGGCGGCGAGGACCTTCGCCTCGCGCGCGAGGCGGTGGCCGACGTACTCGTCGACCTTCCGGGAAGCGTCCGTGATCGGCGGGCCGTGCGCCGGGTAGACGAGCCGCGCTCCGAGGCTCTTCAGGCGCTCGAGCGAGCGGAGGTAGACGGCCATGTCTCCCTCGGGCGGGTCGATGATGATCCAGCCGAAGCCCGCGACGAGGTCTCCCGCGACGACGGAGCCGCTCGTCTCCTCGAGGAACGCGAGGTGGCCGACCGCGTGACCCGGCGTGAGCACCGCGCGGAGCCTTCGCGCCTTCGCCGGGCGCATCCGGCCGCTCGGAGCCGGGCCGTCCGCGGAGAGGTCGATCGTCTCGCCGTCCTCGAGCGTGCGCGTCACGCTCACCGTCCCTCGGAGCGCGTCTCTCACGTCCCTGTGCGCGAGGATCGGAGCGCCCGTCCTCGCCGCGAGGTGCTCGGCGCCCGAGACGTGATCGACGTGCCGGTGCGTGAGGAGGATCGCGGCGAGCCTTCTCCCCTCGGACTCGAAGTCCGAGACGAGCTCGTCGAGCGCCGCCTGCTCCTCGGGGTAAGGAGAGGCCGGGTCGATCGCGACGAGGTCTCGCCCGTCTCCCACGAAGACGACGTTCGTGTGAGTCGCGGGAGGGAGCGTCGGCGTCCTCACCGGATGCACGTAGATCCCGGGCCGGAAGTCCACGCGCCGCGCCCACTCGCC
>JACQDU010000430.1 GCA_016200955.1 bacterium | reverse complement strand
GGCGAGGCCCTTCGCCACGTCGGTCGGCATGTCTTTCAGCGAGTGAACGGCGAGGTCGACCGTGCCCGCGAGGAGAGCTTCCTCGAGCTCCTTCGTGAAAGCTCCCGTCCCGAGCTCGGCTATGGGAGACGAGCGGTTCCTGTCTCCCTCGGTCTTCACGACGCGCACTTCGATCGCAAGCGCGGGATGGGCCCCCGCGAGGGCCGCCCGCGCGAGCTCGGTCTGGGCGCGCGCGAGAGGGCTCGCTCGCGTTCCGAGGACGAGCTTCAGGGCTCGCCTCCGCGGTTCTTCGGGCGCGGCGGCAGGTTCTCGAGGAGGCGCTCGATGAGGCGCACCGGCCCGTCCTCGTCGCTCGAGCGCGCCTCCTCGCGGATCGCCGTGAGCGGCGCGTGGAGGAGCCGCCGCACCAGCCGCTCGGCGAGCGCCTCGACCTCTCCCCGGGCTTCCTGCGACATCCCGTTCAGGCGAGCGAGCGTCTCTTTTACTTCGTCCTCGGCGGCGAGCTCGACGCGCTCGAGCACCTGCGCGACGAGGGGCCCGAGGCGGCGGTGGCGCTCGTTGCCGGCGAAGCGCTCGACCTCCTCGGAGATCACGCGCGTCGCGGCTTCCAGGTCGTCGACTCTCTTGCCGTAGTTCTCTCGCACGATCCTCTCGAGGTCGTCGACATTGTAGAGGAAGACGCCCGGGAGGTCCTCGGCGGCCGGTTCCACGTCGCGCGGGACGGCGATGTCGAGGAAGAAGATCGACCTCCCGTGCCGCGCCTTGAGGGCGCGCGCGATCGTGGCCTGGGAGATGAGCGGCCTCGGAGCTCCCACGCTCGTGATCACGATGTCGGCGCGCCCGACCTCGTCTTGGATCGCGTCGATCGGGACCGCCTCGGCGCCGAGCTCCTGCGCGAGCCTCCGCGCTGCCTCGAGGCTCCGGTTCGCCACGCGCACGTGCGCGACTCCGCGCGCGCGCAGGTGCACGAGCGTGAGCTGCGCGGCCTCTCCCGCTCCCACGAGGAGGACGGAACGCGACGAGAGATCCGAGAAGACCCTCTGGATGAAGTCGACCGCGACCGAGGAGACCGAGAGCATGTGGTCGCCGATCTTCGTCTCGCGGCGCACGCGCTTCCCGGTCCTGATCGCTGCCTGGAAGGCTCCGTGGAGGAGAGGCCCGAGCGTCCCCGCCTCCTGCGCGAGCCCGTAAGCGGACTTCACCTGCGCGAGGATCTGGTCTTCTCCCAGGACGAGCGAGTCGAGGCTCGAGGCGACGCGGAAGAGGTGCGAGAGAGCCTCGGTCCCCTCGTGGCGGTAGAGGCAGCGTCGGGTCTCGCCGGCGCTCTCTCCGGTCGCGAAGAAGCGCTCGAGCGAGGCGGTCCCGGCGTCCGAGTAGAGCTCGACCCGGTTGCAGGTCGAGAGGAGGAGCACCTCGCGCGCCCCCGTCTCCGCGAGAGCGCGCTTGAGCGTCGCGGCGTGCGCGTCTCTCTCGACCGCGAAGCGCTCGCGCACCTCGAGCGGCGCCGAGCGGTGCGAGAGGCCGACGAGGCGCAGCTCGGGCGCGGGCCCGTTCTGCGTCGCGGAGACGGATTCCGCCTTCGCGGCGGACGGATCCACGCGCTCTCTCCCGGGAGGATTGTATCCACTGAGCGCCGAGAAACGAGGCTTCGACCGGCTCCGGGCGAGCCCTTCGACCAGCTCGGGACAGGTGTTCGCTCTCTTGCGCGATCTCGCGCGGACGGACAGTATGCCGGCGAAAGCGAGTGGCGACCGTGAACGACGAGCAGCGGCTCGAGAGCTTCCGTGCTCTCCTGAAGCAAGTCGCGACGAAGCTCAGCGGAAAGCTCGAGGAGATCGGCGGCCCCGGCTCGGCCTCGTTCGACGCCCAGCTCCCCGGCGGGCGGCACCAGAGAGTCTTCCTCATGCTCGACGAGGACACGATCCGCTACTCGACCCAGTGCGCGTCGTGGCTCTCCGACTTCCAGAACCCGAACGTCTTCAAGACCCTCCTCAAGAAGAACTACCAGCTCAAGCACGGCTTCTTCGCCTTGAACCCTGAAGGCGGCCTCGAGCTCGTGGACACCCAGCTCCTCGAGACCGCCGACCCCGAGGAGCTCTACGTCTCGATCGTGAACCTCGCGACCGTGGGAGATTTCTGCGAGAGGGAGCTGGCGAAGGATCGCAGCAAGGACGTCTTCTAGGTCGCGGCACGCGAGACGCGTCGACGAATGCTCCTTCCGCGTGACGAAGCCACGGATTCACTTGTCACGGGCACTAGGCATTCGTCACTGGGCATTCTCGCGGCATCCATTCGGGTCCCCGACCGGCGCGCTGGAACGATGCCAGTGCCCAGTGACCAGTGCCCAGTGATGCTTTCCGGCTTGCGGCGATCACCCCGACGACATCACCGACGAGGCCGCCCTCGCCCTCCGCCCGAGCGTCCTCGTCCGCCGCCGTCGCGTCTCCCGCCGCCGCCCCCGCCGCCTCGCCGCGGTCCGCCGTGCCCTCCTCCCGGAGGACGGCCGCCGCCGCGCGGACCGCCGCGCTTCTTCGCGCTGTTCAAGAGACTCATGAGGGCCGGTGAGAGCTTCGAAGCGATCGGGTGATCGCCCGTGGCCTCGCCTCTCTCCTCGGCAGTCGCCTCCCAGCGGAAGCCCTCGAGCTCGTCGCGAGGGATGTGCTTGTTGATGAGCTTCTCGATCTCCGTCAGGATCGCGCCGTCGTCGCGCGTGACGAAGGTGATCGCGTGCCCGCGCTTGCCCATGCGCGCGGTGCGGCCGATCCTGTGGACGTAGTCCTCCGCGTTCTGCGGGATGTCGAAGTTGAAGATGTGAGTCACGCCGTCTATGTCGAGGCCGCGCGCGGCCACGTCGGTCGCTATGAGCAGGTGGAGCTCGTTCGCGCGGAAGCGCCCGAGGATCGACTCGCGGCGGCTCTGGCTCAGGTCGCCGTGGATCTCCTCCGCGTCGATCCCGCGGGAGCGGAGACGCGCGGCCACGCGGTCGGCGCCGCGCTTCGTGCGGGTGAAGACGATCCCCTTCTCGGGGCCGTCGCGCTCGACGATCTGGACGAGGAGCTCGACCTTCCGCTCGTCGTCCACGGCGACGTAGCTCTGCTCGACCGTGTCGACGGTCAGGCCGTCGTCGTGGCTCGCCGTGTAGATGAGCTCGGGCGAGGCCGTCACCTGCTTCGCGAGCCGGAGCACCTCCTCCGGCATGGTCGCCGAGAGGAGGAACGTATGCCGCCCCGTCTCGGGGAGCCTCCTCGAGACCCAGTAGATGTCGTCCCGGAAGCCGAGGTCGAACATGCGGTCCGCCTCGTCGAGGACGAAGAACTCCACGGCGTCGAGCTTGAGCGTCCCGCGCCTCACGTGGTCCATGACGCGGCCGGGAGTGCCGACGACGACGTCGGTCCCGGCGCGGAAGGCGCGGAGCTGCGGCTCCATGGGAGCGCCGCCGTAGACCGGCACGCTCCGGCAGCGCGTGTGGCGCGCGAGCTTCTGGAACTCTCCCTCGACCTGGAGCGCGAGCTCGCGCGTGGGCGCGAGGACGAGCGCCCGGGGCAAGCGGCCGTTCCCGTGCTGGAGCCCCTCCTGCTTCGAGAGGTGGTCGAGGATCGGGATCGCGAAGGCCGCCGTCTTCCCCGTGCCCGTGCGAGCCTGGCCGACCACGTCGCGCTTCCCGAGCGCGATCGGGATCATGCGCTCCTGGATCTCGGTCGGCTTCTCGTAGCCCATTTCCGTGAGCGCGCGGAGGATCGGCTTCGATATCGGGAACCTCGCGAACTCGCCGCCCCAGCCCGAGGCGGGCTCGGCGACTTCGACATCGGGAGAGGGCGGCGTCGCGGCCGGCTCGTGGGTGCGCCTCTCATCGACGCGGGAGTGGCCGTGGTGCCGCTCGTCGTGCCGGGAGCGCCCGTGGCCCCTCTCGTCGTCGCGGCGCGGCCCGCGGCGCTCGTCGTGGGAGCGGCCGTGC